>JACDAM010000210.1 GCA_013695435.1 Burkholderiales bacterium
ACGATCTTGGCGACGTTCCCGATTGCGGCTCCGGCGAACCGGGCGCTGCCGCCTGCCCCGGCGGACGCAACGTCGGCGGACAGGTCGACGGCAATGCTTATCTCGCGACCGTCGCTTACCTGATTCCAGCAAAGATCGGCTGGGGGCAATTCCAGCCTTACCTGCGCTATCAGCGTTTCGATCGCGATCTGTCGGATACGACAAATGAGCAAACCGATATCGGTGTGAACTACGTGATCGACGGGCACAACGCGCGCATTACGGCAGTCTATTCGCGGCTCGACGACGATCGACTCGCCCCCGCGCAAACCGAGCGCGATCAATTCATCGTTGGCGTTCAGTTGCAGTACTGAGCGCCGGGCCATTCGCTGCTGCCATGCCATCTTGGTGCGCTCGTGAATTCCGCGCACCTGGATGGGGCATGCAACTCGTTTTGCAGCGACGCGCCAACCCTCGCTACAAGCAAAGAAAACAATCAGATCATCGCGTTGCCAGGCCTGTAGCCGCTTGGCACAGCTTCTGCGTAAGCGCACCGTACAGACACGGATAAGCGTGTTTACGCGCAAGGCGGCCTCACTCTCACCCTTCAGGAGCAAATCATGAAACGCAGGCATTTTCTCAAGTCATTGTCGCTGGCGGCCTCGCTTATCGGCGCCTCGCTGCCTACAAACATCACGAACGCGGCAGAGACGATCAAGGTCGGCATATTGCATTCGTTGTCGGGGACCATGGCGATCAGCGAAACCGTGCTCAAGGACGTGACGCTGATGGCGATCGACGAGATCAATGCCGAAGGCGGCGTGCTCGGCAAAAAGCTGCAACCGGTCGTCGTCGACCCGGCTTCGAACTGGCCTTTGTTCGCCGAGAAAGCGCGCCAACTTTTGACGCAAGACAAGGTGGCGGTCGTATTCGGCTGCTGGACTTCGGTGTCCCGCAAATCGGTGCTGCCGGTTTTCGAGGAACTGAACGGACTGTTGTTCTACCCGGTGCAGTACGAAGGTGAAGAGCTTTCCAAGAACGTGTTCTACACGGGCGCAGCACCCAATCAGCAAGCCATCCCGGCAGTCGAATATCTGATGAGCAAGGACGGCGGCGGCGCGAAACGTTTCGTGCTGCTCGGCACCGATTACGTTTATCCGCGCACGACCAACAAGATTTTGCGCGCGTTTCTCAAATCGAAAGGTATCGAGGAAAAGGATATCGACGAAAAATACACGCCGTTCGGCCACGCCGATTATCAAACAATCGTCGCCGACATCAAGAAGTTCGCGAACGGCGGCAAGACCGCGGTGGTTTCGACCATCAACGGCGATTCCAATGTGCCCTTCTACAAGGAGCTCGGCAACCAGGGCCTGAAAGCGACCGATGTGCCCGTGGTTGCGTTTTCAGTCGGCGAGGAAGAGCTGCGCGGCGTCGATACCAAGCCGCTGGTCGGTCATCTCGCCGCGTGGAACTACTTCATGTCGGTCAAGAACCCGAGCAACGAAGAGTTCAAGAAGAAGTGGGCTGCATATGCGAAGAAAAATAATCTGCCGAGCGCCGGCAAGCCGCTGACCAACGATCCGATGGAAGCAGCTTATGTCGGCATGCATATGTGGAAGCAAGCGGTTGAAAAAGCCCAAACCACCGATGTCGACAAAGTCATCGTCGCGATGGCCGGCCAGACGTTCAAGGCGCCGGACGGCTTCACCATCAAGATGGACGAAAAGAATCATCACCTGCACAAGCCGGTATTGATCGGCGAAGTGCAAGCGAATGGGCAGTTCAATGTGGTGTGGAAAACCAGGGAGCCGATCAAGGCCAAACCGTGGAGCCCGTTCATCGCCGGCAACGACAAGAAGCCGGACGAGCCGGAGAAGAAATAAGCAAACCGGGAGGATGCTCGCGACAGGAGGGCTGGTTCTGCCTCCCCCTTTAAAAAAGGGGGACTGAGGGGGATTTGAATGTCCGCGAAAGCAAACACCGCAAATCCCCCTTCCCCCCTTTTGATAGTTTGGTCCAAAACGTCGCTGCGCAAAGAGGGAGACGAAGCTTTGCTGCCAAGAGCCCGGATAGTGTTGTCAAAGTCAGGTAGCGGGGGCGCAGTAACTCTTCCTCGACGACGCTGGATTCCCGCTGCAGCCTGCCCTCGAATGCCTTGATCGGGGCGGGACGACGGACAAGAAAATGCTGGTTGGGTTTACGCAATTCTCCACGGTACCGACTTCCGTCCAACGCCAGGAAAACGGAGTGCCCCCATGAACCACGATCACGACCCTAAAGCCTGCTCCCACAAAGCTTGTTCCGACGGCGAGCTGTCCGCCGAAGCGCCCGACGCCGGACGACGCCAGTTTCTGCAAAGCGGCGGAGCCGCTGGTGCTGTTGCCGCATTCGGGTCCATCGGCGCGGCGTCGCTCGCGCACGCGCAAACAGCGCCGACGCGCAGCACGATCAGCCACTATCACATCCCGGCAAGTGACAAGACCATCCATTGGGGTTATTTCAGCAAAAGCCTGAAGCCGCTGGTTTCGGTCGAGTCGGGCGATTTCGTCACCATAGAGACGATCACTCACCACGCCTATGACGATTTCGAGCGCATGATCAAGGGCGACCCTGGCGCCGAGAGCATTTACTACTGGGACAAGACCCGAAAGGGCGTGAACCGGCGCGGCGCCGGACCGATGGACGCGTCGCTGTTTGGGCGCGGCGCGGGAGAAGGCCTGGGCGTGCACATCTGTACCGGTCCGGTGGCGGTTAAAGACGCGCAGCCCGGCGACATTCTCGAAGTCCGCATCCTCGACGTCAAGCTGCGGCCCTGCGCCAACCCCAAGTACAAGGGCAAAAGCTTCGGCAGCAATGCGGCGGCGTGGTGGGGTTTTCACTACAAAGACATGATCGAGGAGCCGAAGCAGCGCGAGGTCATTACCATCTACGAGGTGGATGCCGCCGGTGAGCGCAATTGCGCGAAAGCCGTGTACAACTTTCGCTGGGCGCCGCAGACCGATCCTTCAGGCGTGCTGCACAAGACCATCGACTATCCGGGAATCCCGGTCGACCATAGCCTGGTGCAGGAAAACTTCGACATATTGAAGAATGTGCGCGTACCCATACGCCCGCATTTCGGCACCATGGGACTGGCGCCAGCCGAGGCCGATATTGTCGATTCCATTCCGCCCAGCTACACCGGCGGCAACATCGACAACTGGCGCATCGGCAAGGGCGCCACGATGTACTATCCGGTCGCGGTACCCGGCGCGCTGCTGTCGGTCGGCGATCCGCATGCTTCGCAAGGCGACTCCGAGCTGTGCGGCACGGCCATCGAGTGCTCGCTGACGGGCACCTTCCAGCTCATCCTGCACAAGAAAGCGGCCCTCCCGGGAACGCCATTGCAGAACCTCGATTATCCGCTGCTCGAAACCCAGGACGAGTTCATCCTGCACGGCTTCAGCTTCGCCAACTACCTGGCCGAGTTGGGGCCGAAGGCGCAGTCCGAGATCTACTCCAAATCATCCGTAGACCTTGCGCTGCGCGACGCCTTTCGCAAGATGCGCCACTTCCTCATGACCACCCAGGGGCTGAGCGAGGACGAGGCGATATCGCTGATGTCGATCGCCGTGGATTTTGGCATCACCCAGGTCGTGGACGGCAACTGGGGCACGCACGCGATCATCAAGAAAAGCCTGTTTGGCGTCGCCGAAACTTAGTTGCAAGATTCGGATTCGGCCAGGGCCTGTTCCAAATATAAATGCAATATATTCCCGTTCGGCCTGAGCTCGTCAAAAGCCGTTCATGCTTCGACAAGCCCAGCACGAACGGCTTTTGACTTTTGTTAGTTATTTACCGAGCGACACAGTAACAAGTGAAGTGGTGGACTTTTTTTCGTTTCTGAGGGCCCTCCGCTGCGCTCAGGATGACAAAGACTGGGGTTGCCATACGCCAAGTGAAAGCTCGGTAGTCAGCGATCCCTTACCGAATCCTGACCAATAAAAGGCACGAGATGTCAGCGCTTGCCGCCAAGTCACTCACGCGCTTGCTGCGCAGCGGTTTCATCGCCGCGCTCCTGCTTTCCGGCGCCGCTCATGCGCTCACACCCGAGGCGATCGCCAGACTCGCGCTCGGTGAAAGCGACGAGAAAATCGAAGCGATAAACGCCATCGTCGCCGCGGGCGATGCATCGGCCATCCCGCTGCTGCAAGCGCTGCAGGAAGGCAGACTGCAAACTGCCGGCGAGCGGGTGCTGATCGTGGACGGCGAAACAGCGATCGACGCGGCAAGCCGGCAGGCAATCTCACCGTTGCCGGAAAACCGCGAAGACGTTCTGGTGAACAATCGTTTGCGGCGAGCGTTGGGTGCGGCGATCGCCGCATTGCGGCTCGCTTCAAACGACCGCGATGTCCGACTCGCCGCAGCCCTCGCATTGCAGGGCGAGGCTGACGAGTCGCTGCTGCCGGCGATCGGCAAAGCGTTCGCGAAAGAAACCGATCCGGAGATTAAAAATCAGCTCGCACTGATCGGCGCGGCGACGCAGTTGCAAAGCGATGATGCCGCGACCCGGCTCGCCGCGGTCAAGGCCCTGGCGCAAGGAAACAGCCAGAACACCCGAGCGCTGCTGCTCGGCTTGCTGGAAAAAAAAGGCGATGCATACGTCGAGCGCGATCCGGCGATTCGCGCCGAAGCGCAACGCTCTCTCAACGCCGTCGAATCCAGAATCGCCAACGGTGAGCGCATCGCGCAGATTTTCAGCGGCATCAGCCTGGGCAGCATCCTGCTGCTGGCGGCGCTTGGCCTCGCCATCACCTACGGCTTGATGGGCGTGATCAACATGGCGCACGGCGAGATGATCATGATCGGCGCCTACGCGACCTGGCTCGTGCAGAACGCTTTTCGCGACTATGCCGTCGGTTATTTCGATTGGTATCTGTTGTGCGCGGTGCCTGTCGCTTTTGCCGCCGCCGCGCTGGTCGGCATGCTGGTCGAGCGCAGCGTCATCCGCTGGCTCTACGGCCGCCCGCTGGAGACGCT
>JACDAM010000211.1 GCA_013695435.1 Burkholderiales bacterium
CGCTTTGTCGCTCATTGGCTGATCTCCGTTGACTTGCTTGCGTCTGCGTCGGCCCATAAGGCGCGCAACAACCGGGCCGTCAGGGGATCGCCGATCAGACTGGCAAGCAATTCGATAAAGGCGACAAGATGATCGCTGCTTGCGGTTTTGATTTCGGCGGGCGTATGGCTTTCAAGGCTCGCCCGTAAATCCATGAACGGCCAATCGGTCTGCTGCGCCCTCCCCTTAAGACCCGTTTGTACGGCCGCGAGCCAGGGAAAGCGAGCGCTGGTCAGGTGCAGGCTGCGCGCATAAAGCGAGCCGACGCCGCCCTCGCCTATGATAGGGCCGAGTTGAAAAGCGATCTCGCGCCACATGTTCATGCTGGCTTCGGCGAGCGCTTCGGTATCATCGCCGGCCGCGGCGTGGCGCGTCAGGATGGCTGAAATCACCTCCTGCCTTTTCGCACTGTCCGCGCTGCGGCTTGACTTGATAAACATGCAAATGATCCTGTAACAGCTACTGCGGAGTGGGGGCATCGCGGCGTTGATTCCCGAAAAACTTCGGCTCGTTTGCGTCGCTGCCGGATGAGCACCTGCCGCCTCGAAACATTCACATTGCGTGGTCCATATTTGGTTTCTCTTTGAAAAGATGCGGCTGGCCACAATAGCATGCGCATCGCACGTAGAGTCGAATTATCTGAAGGATAGATCAGCAACTTCAACCCGAAGTTGAAGGAGCACCCCTTAACCGACGAGGTAATAACGGGTTGCTGAAGATTACCAGCTCACCCATCCCGGGCCTTCCCCCGTCCGCGGCTTAATGCCTGCCGGGGCAAGCAAGGGGAAGGAGACACCGGGCGCGCCGAAGTTCCAGTGGCTCGTGCTTCGCAGCTTCCCCGAAGTTTATTAGCAGTTCGGCAATGGTAGAATTGCGCGCTGGTTTCTTCAGCTTCTTCCTTTTTTCGCAGTGTTTTCAGGACATCCTCAGTGATCGTAACCTCCGGCCTTACCATACAATTCGGGGCCAAACCCCTGTTTGAAAACGTTTCCGTCAAATTCGGCGAAGGCAATCGCTATGGCTTGATCGGCGCCAATGGCTGCGGCAAATCGACCTTCATGCGCATACTCGGGGGCGACATGGAACAAAGCAGCGGCGAATTCTCGATCGACGCCAATGAGCGTGTCGGCAAGCTGCGGCAGGACCAGTTCGCACATGAAGATCAGCGCGTGCTCGATGTCGTGATGATGGGCCACACCGAATTGTGGGCGGCGATCCACGAGCGCGACGCCATTTACGCCGACCCGGATTCCAGCGAGGCCGCTTATATGCGCGCCGCCGAGCTGGAAGCCCATGTCGCCGAATACGACGGCTATTCGGCCGAAGCGCGCGCCGGCGAATTGCTGACCGGCGTCGGCATCGCTATCGATCAGCATGACGGGCCGATGAGCGCCGTAGCGCCCGGCTGGAAGCTGCGCGTGCTGCTGGCGCAGGCGCTGTTTTCCAAGCCCGACATTCTGCTGCTCGACGAGCCGACCAACCACCTCGACATCAACGCCATCCGCTGGCTGGAAGGCGTGCTCGACGAGCTTAAAAGCACGATGGTCATCATTTCGCACGATCGCCATTTCCTGAATTCGGTGTGCACGCACATGGCTGACCTCGATTACAACACGATCAAAATCTATCCCGGCAATTATGACGATTACATGTTCGCGTCGACCCAGGCGCGCACGCAACTCGTCGCCGCCAACGCCAAGGCAAAGGAAAAAGTCGTCGAGCTGCAAGCCTTCGTGCGGCGCTTTTCCGCCAATGCTTCGAAAGCCAGGCAGGCCACCAGCCGCGCCCGCCAGATCGAGAAAATCAAAATCGAGGACATCAAGCCATCAAGCCGCCAATATCCGTTTATCCGTTTCGACATCGACGAAAAGGAAAGACTACATCGCGTCGCGATCGAAGTGCAGAAGCTCGAAAAAGGCTATGGCGTGCCGCTATTCCGCAACCTGAATTTCCGCATCGAAGCCGGCGAACGAGTTGCCATCATCGGCCCGAACGGCATCGGTAAGACCACCCTGCTGCGCTGCCTGGCCGGCGATCTGGCGCCGGACAAAGGTACGATAAAATGGGCCGAGAAAGCGCGCCTGGGATATTTCGCGCAAGATCACGCGGCCGACTTTGCCGAGGACAAAACGCTGTTCGAGTGGCTTGCGCAGTGGGGGCGCGAAGAAGACGACGATCAAATTATTCGTGCGACGCTCGGGCGCTTGCTGTTCTCCGGCGACGATTGCAAAAAATCCCTGAAAGTGATTTCCGGCGGCGAGGAAGGCCGCATGCTGTTCGGCAAATCGATGCTGCAACGTCCGAACGTGCTGCTGATGGACGAGCCGACCAACCACCTCGACATGGAGTCGATCGAGTCGCTGAACACCGCGCTCGAGAAATATCAGGGCACGCTGATATTCGTTTCGCACGATCGCGAGTTCGTGTCGTCACTGGCGACGCGCGTAATCGAAATGACTGCCGATGGCGTGCATGATTTCGGAGGAAATTATGAGGACTTTTTGCGCAGCCGGGGTCTCGCGGCTTGAGACTGGAGGCGGAATGGCGCTGACGCGAGCGCTGTCATTGCGAGCCTGAAGGGCGAGACAACCTGTTCCCTGGAATCGACGAAACCGTCATTGCGGACGGCCTTTAGCCCCGGACTTGATCCGGGGAAGGCAATCTGGTGTTATCCCCGATCGGGCAAGCGAAGCGCTTGTATGATCGGTAATCACGTTCATGAACCAGGCACGAACTCACACCGAACCACGTCTTGATGCCCGGGGTACTTCCCGAAATCCCGGTTACGCGCATATCTACGCCGTCGTCCAGAAAATTCCCGCAGGCAAAGTCGCCACTTACGGACAGATCGCGGCACTCGCCGGCATGCCGCGTCAAGCACGTCAGGTCGGCTACGCACTCCATACTTTGAATGACGAATCTGGCGTGCCGTGGCAGCGCGTGATCAACGCAAAGGGCGAGGTCAGCCCGCGCACGTGGTCGGAAAATCATTTGCTTCAGCGTATCCTACTGGAGGACGAGGGCATCGAATTCGACGACCACGGCCGGGTCGACTTGACGCGGTTCGGATGGGCGCCGGATTCTGCATAGCCGCGCCACGCGGGCACAGGAAATCATGGCAATCAACGAGCAGCAGCCGGCAGCAATCGCACGCAACGATGATTCCTCGCGCGCGTCCACCGCGGATTCCACTGCCATTTCAGTCGACGACATGCAGCCTGTCGCCGGCGGCGGCGTTCTGCATCGCCGGGTATTTCTGCGGCGTGGATTGGCGCTGGCGACGGCGCTTGCCGGTGGGTCTGCGGCAGTCACCGGCAAAGCCGATGCGAACGATCCTGCCGGGCTCCTCGTCGCGCCGCCATGGATGCGCACGCCCGGTCAGCCCTTCACGTCTTACGGCCAGCCGTCTCCTCACGAAAAACTCGTCTCGCGTCGCATCGGCGCCAACCGCCTGGCGCCCGGCAATGGCGTTTCGTGGACGCCGCTCGAAGACCTCGGCGGCATGCTGACGCCGAGCGGCCTGCATTTCGAGCGTCATCACAATGGCGTGCCGCAGATCGATCCGCAGCAGCATCGCCTGCTGATCCACGGCATGGTCGCGCAACCGCTGACCTTCGCGGTCGACGACCTTGCGCGCTATCCGATGCGATCGCAGCTACTGTTCCTCGAATGCGGCGGCAATAGCAATGCGGGCTGGCATCAGGAGCCGATCCAGCGTCCGCTGGGCTCGTTCCACGGCCTGGTATCGTGCAGCGAGTGGACTGGCGTGCCGCTGACCATTTTGCTCGAGCAAGCCGGCATCGATACGAAAGCGAGCTGGATCGTCGCCGAGGGCGCCGATGCGATCGCCATGAACATTAGCCTTCCGCTGGCCAAGATCGTCGACGACTGCTTCGTCGCGATCTTCCAGAACGGCGAAAAACTCCGCCCGGAAAACGGCTATCCGCTGCGGCTCATCGTGCCGGGATGGGAAGGTGTCCTGAATGTGAAATGGCTGCGCCGCCTGCAGGTGACGGACCGGCCGGCGATGGCGCGCAACGAAACAGGCAAGTACACGGAATTGCTGCCGTCCGGCAGAGCGAGGCAGTTCACGTTCGTGATCGATGCCAAATCGCTCATCACCTCGCCGTCCCATGGACAGCTCTTGCCGGCGCCTGACTTTTACGAAATACGCGGCCTTGCCTGGAGCGGCCGCGACCGCATCAAAAAAGTCGATGTGTCGGCGGATGGCGGGAAGACCTGGGCCGAGGCGGATTTGCAGGATCCGGTGCTTCCGCGATGTTTCACGCGCTTTCGTTCCGCATGGAAATGGAATGGCGAGCCGGCAATTCTGAAAAGCCGCGCCACCGACGAAACCGGCTACATGCAACCCGAGCGCAAAGCGCTGGTGGCGGAACGAGGCCGTCACGGTTATTTCCATTACAACGCGATCGTGGCGTGGGAAGTCGACGAAGATGGAGCGGTCAACCATGTTTATGCATAAAGTCGCGCGCGCCGCGAGCGCTTTTTTACTGACGATTTGCGCGGGCCAGGTACTCGCCGAAGGTCCGGTGCAAGCGCCAAAGCTCGGCAAGCCGATCAGCGCCGAGCAAGCGGCCAAATGGGACCTGAATGTTTTTTCCGATGGCGCCGGGTTGCCGCCGGGTAGCGGCACGGCTGTCGAGGGCAGCATCATCTACGACCGGCAATGCGCAAGCTGCCACGGTGAAGGCGGACGCGGCGGCGCAGCCGAAGAGCTCGCCGGTGGTTCGCACGCTCTGACCAGTGAAACGCCGGACAAAAGCATCGGCATATATTGGCCGTATGCGACGACCATTTTCGATTTCACGCGGCGCGCGATGCCGATGAACGCGCCCGGCTCGCTGAGCGCCGATCAGGTTTATGCTGTCACTGCGTATTTGCTGTACGCTAACAAAATCATCGGCGAAAAAGACGCGATGGACGGGCAGACTCTGCCCAAGGTGAAAATGCCGAATCGCGAGGGCTTCATCTGGATCGATGCCAAGCCGGCGGCGAGCAAGTAGCGCCGCTTTCCGCGATCTGCCGTTGAGCGAAACCACAAAAACATATCCGGCGCGCATCCTTTCGAAATCGCCAAGCGGCGGTTGCGCGCGTTGAGACGCCAAACTGAAGGACTGTTCCGGCGCTTCGCAACTTGCTGTATCCGACTCAAACAAAAAATAACCCGCCGAGGCGGGTTATTTTTTGGGAACGGAGTAGACGCGAACGCTGCTCACATCGGCGAACCATATTGATGCAGTTTGCCGGCCTGCGCCAACTCCATTAGCACCTGGCGCGCTTGCAGTTCGAGCTGGCTGCGTCTCGCCGCGGCGCTTTTGCTGACTGCGCCGCAACTGACGACAAGCAGGTTGCCGGCGAGCGAGAAATATCCGCGGTAGAGCTTGCCGCGATACTCAAGGGTGATCGGCGAGGTAATGCTGTTGATCGCACGGTTGTTGCGGCGATCTTGCGGTTCGCCGCCCCGCTTTGGAGTGCGCGGAACGAGCTTCACAGGCTCACGCACGGCCGTACCCCATGACTTCGAATGCGTGCGTGCCGGGCCCATCGACATACAGCGTTTGCGGCTCCTCCAGTTCGATTGCGAGCCTAACGTCATTGCCCACGATTTCGTAAGGCCGCGGGTCCGCCTGAGTGCGGTAAACGCGGGCTCGTTGCGATGCCGAACACTGAAGCACGACCATTACCGCGTCAGCCGGAATGAGGTTGTGCAAGTCGATTTTTTGCATGGTGCTCTCCCTTAACATATCCCGGCCAGTTGGCTGGGCGTTCGATTCGTATTTGTCTTGAGCCCTTACTGCATCGGCTTCGGCGAATCGCTCGAGCTCGCCGCTTCTCGCGAGCTTGTACAGTACCTCGCGGGCGCGCATTTCGACGTGGTCTTCGACTGCATCGAGATGAGCGGTCACCTCTCCGCAAATTACAGTGAGGCGGCCGTCGTCGAACCGGTAATTTCCCCGGTACTTTTTACCGTTAAACTCAAGCGTAATGCGCGAAGCGGCTGGCGCTTTCGCATCGCGAGGCGTCCAGTAGTTTTGCTGCTCGTCTTTTCTGATCTTGTGACTGAAGGTCTTTTTCACTGCCGGCCAAGGGGTGAAAAATTTCGCCAGTGCTTCCAACTCTATTTTCATCACGCTTCCCGGTTGACGACATCCCGCCGGCTTCGCCCTGTTTTCGACCGCCATCGACGATCTACAGGGCGCCATTGCGGCGGCTACCGTGACCTCCCGCAACTCGCGTGCCAAAAACAAACCCGCCGAAGCGGGTTTGTTTTGACGATGGCTAACAGTCGATGCTCTGGAAACGTCAGCCCGGATCGTGCGCATGAGCCTGGTGAGTCAGGCATTATCAAGGCCCGCCAGGCCATGTCATCGGACATTTCGAATCGGTCATCGGCAAACCGTGCAGTGCGCCCCGGCCGGAGAGGCACTGAACGTGATCTGCGCGAAGCGGCGCTACATGGTTCCCTTGACCTGGATCGTTTGGTTACTCCGAGTCAGGTTGGTCATCCGATACCCGATCAGTGCGACAGCATCGCCCGACGCCCATCGTCTGGCCGTCGATCTGTCGGCTGGTGAAACCTGCCATTTCGATAAATCAGCCAGGACGATAATCGCGCCTGAACTCTGGATTTCCTTAACCGTGCTCGACATCTCATCCTCCTGATCGCTTATCCTACCGCCCACGACCTGACGCTGAGTACGCGCTGCAGCGACTATGCGCGAGCGGCCAAACGCTTGCCTGATTCTCTCAGAGTTCTTGATGAAGGATGGTTGCAGCAAGTGCAGTTTTCCATCGCAACTCGCGTGCCCTGGCTTTACGTTTTGCGCGCGCTTCGCGCAACGCTGCTCCCTCCTTTGTCGTAGTAGATTTTATATGCATTGCCGTCGACACCGCCACGCTCCAGCGCGGATCGGTCTTGTCCAGCCGATGGCATTAGATGTATTCCTTCTGCGAGCAGTGACACTTTGACATGTTCACCATGACCGAGACCATTGCGGCGCGCGACATGGCTCGGCACCATCATGCTCATGGCATGATCCCGCTCACCTCGCACGTGGAGGGTTACACTAGTGTGCTCACCCAGCGGCACGTATTCGGTAATGATGCCGGCGACAGGATTCTCGCGTTCGCCGCGCGAAGGCCGATCTCGCCGATGCAGCAGCACGTTCTCTGCCGGAATTACCCAATTCACTGAAGCTCCCGGCAGGAATTCGGGCTGATAGCGGGTTTCCAGCGTGTATCCAAGCCATGAAATGAGGGTCAGCGGCGCATCCGGCCGATGCTCGACTATCTTCCCCTCGAACACGTTAGGCAGATCGACGAGGCGCGCGACCATCGGGGTCAGCGGGCGCGCCATGACCTCCTCCGGAGGCCCCATCTGAAGCGTGTCGCCCTGATGCAAGATACAGATGCGGTCGGCCAGCATGCGCGCTTCGTTCAGATCGTGCGTGACGAGAATGATGGGCATATCCAGCTGCCGCCGCAACTGCGCAAGTTCGCGCTGCAGTTTTCTGCGCGTAACCTGGTCGACGGCCGAAAACGGTTCGTCCAGAAGCAGCACTGCCGGATCGCGCGCCAACGCCCGGGCCAGCGCCGTCCTCTGCTGCTGCCCGCCGGAAAGCTCGGCTGGACGTCGCGCTTCCAAACCTTCAAGGTGGACCAGCGCAAGCAACTCGCGAGCGCGGGCATCGCGCCGCTCGCTGGCCACGTGCCCGAGCGTGGTCTTCACATTTTCCAGCGCGCTCAAATGCGGAAACAAGCCATAACTTTGAAATACGAAGCCGATCGAGCGGCGCTGCGGTGCGAGATCGATTTTTTGCCGCGTATCGAACCAGGTTGCACCGTCGCAGGTAATAGCGCCGGCGCGTGGGCGATAAAGGCCTGCGATCGAGCGCAACAGCGTCGTCTTGCCGCTACCGGACGGTCCGACAAGCACCAGCAATTCTCCGCGGCCACAACTGAATGCAGCGTTCAGCGGTATCGGTGCCGGCTGGCGCAAAGCAACTTGAAGTCCCACGCAGGCCGAATCAGGCATGGCGACGCCGACCGCGATTGCTGAGCAGATAGACAAACGCGATCGACACAAACGAGAACCCCAGCAACACGGCTGACATCAGCCCCGCATTGGCGGGATCGAACGCTTGCACGCGGTCGTAGATCGCGATCGCGATCGTCTTGGTCTCGTCGGGGATGCTGCCGCCGACCATCAGCACGACGCCGAATTCTCCGAGCGTGTGCGCGAATGTCAGTATCACGGCCGAGAGGATGCCCGGCCAGGCAAGCGGCAGCTCGATACGCGTGAAGATGCGCCAGCGCGACAGGCCGCAGCAGGCAGCGGCATCGCGTATGTCATCGGGAATGGCTTCGAAGCCGCGCTGCATAGGCTGGATCGCGAACGGCAAATTGAATACAACCGAGGCCACCACCAGGCCGGAAAACGTGAAGACCAGAGAATCGCCCAGCAGCGATTGATAAAGCCGGCCGATCGCCGAGTTCCCGCCCATCGCATTCAGCAAATAGAAACCGAGCACGGTCGGTGGCAACACCAGCGGCAGCGCAAGCAGCGCCTCGATCAGACTTTTACCCTTGAAATACCGCCACGCCAAAACCCGGCCGAGCACGATGCCGATCGGCACCAGGATAGCCGCCGTCCACGCTGCAAGCTTGAGCGAAAGCGCGAACGCCGACCAATCCATTATTCGCTGGGTAACGCGAAACCATAGCGCTTGAAAATAGCACGAGCTGGCGGCGACTGCAGGTATTGATAGAACAGCTTCGCGGCGTCACCCGCGTTTTTGGTCAGTACCATGCGTTGCCGCAGCGGTTCATGCCACTCGGCTGGAATGAGCGCGTACGTACCGAGCTTGGCGATGGTCGGCGATAGGACCTGCGCATAGGCGATGATGCCGCCTTGCGCCGAGCCGGATGTGGCGAATTGCGCGGCCTGCGAAACATTCTCTCCCAGGACCAGGGCCGGCTTGATCTTGTCCCACAGACCGGCCTTGGTCAGCGCCTGTTGCGCCGCTCGTCCGTAGGGCGCGTGTTCCGGATTGGCGACAGCGAACTTCCTGATGCGCCCATCGGCAAGGGCGGCGGCGAGATCCTTGAGTTGGGCATCGGGCTTCAGTGACGAACCATTTGGCGCGATTAGCACGATTCTTCCTATCGTGTAAAGAGCGCCGTCGTCGAGAGTTTTGCCCTCCTTCGCCAGCGCCAGCACATAACTTTCGTCGGCGGACAGGAACAACTCAAATGGCGCACCTTCGGCTATCTGCCGGCGGAAGTTGCCGGAGGAGCCGAAAACGAGCTTTACCTGCCGCCCGCTTTGTTTGGTAAACGCCTCCGCGACCTCCTGCAACGCAAATTGCAAGTCGGAAGCAGCCGCAACGACGGGGACATCGGCTGCTCCCGATTGGGCGCAAAAAAAGATGAGTGCGAATAGAAACGAACGAATTTGCATAGCGGCCTCGCGAGAAGGGCGTCGCTGCGTTGTGCTCCATCCCGTATTGCTTTGCGCGACGCGTTATAGCTGATAGGCTATAGCGGATGGTGCCACAAGGCAAGTACGGTGAGGTCAAGGCGAGCCGCGCGCAAGCAGGCGTTTGAGCGAGACAATATCGGGCTGAATCGTCGCTTGGCACTTCGTTTCCATGCGCAAATAGTGACGGATGATGGCCTGGCCCAACGGGGTAAGGCGCGCGCCCCCGCCGCCGCGTCCGCCCGCTAACGCCTCAAGGACGGGCCGGCCGAAGCCCTGGTTCATGGCATCGAGCAGAACCCAGGCGCGCTTGTAGCTCATGCCGAGCGTCCGCGCCGCGGAGGAAATCGACCCGGTCTCGGACACCGCGCGCAACAGGTCGATCTTGCCCGGCCCCAGCGACAACTTTGGACCCAGGTAGATGCGCGGGCGAATCACGGCCGGGCTCGCTGCAGGAATCTTAGTGGTCATGAGGGTGGTCGTTCGGTTTGCCTGAGCCCATGGATTATCGGCGATAAAGCACATGAGCAGAACCGTTCTTGTTCGCGGCACCGGCGATGTCGGCTCCGCCGTCGCGCACGCGCTCATCGAGGCCGGCCACCGTGTAGCAATGCATGACCTTCCGGCGCCGCCACACGGTCGGCGGGGCATGGCGTTCGTCGACGCGATCTTCGAGAGTTTTGCTCAACTGGAAGGCGTGATTGCGAAGCGCGCGCACCACACCCAGGCGATTCCCCGCATGCTCGTGTGCCGCAAGGCGATTGCGGTCAGCGTCGAGGAGTTCGCGGCCGTGCTGCAAGCCGTGCGCCCCAACGTGCTGGTCGATGCTCGCATGCGCAAGCGCGCCATTCCGGAACCGCAGACCGGCCTGGCGCCGCTCACCATCGGCCTCGGCCCGAACTTTGTGGCGGGCGAAACAACGGATCTGGCCGTCGAAACCGGCCAGCATTGTCGGGCAGCACCCGCAATCCAGCGCGCCGCCGGCGATGCAACGACACCGGCTGCCCACAAAACCGTGCGCGCTTCGATGCGTTGGCCGTTGACCAGCACACCCTGATCGTCGATCTGCTCGACGCGACTGCCGATCAATACTTCGACGCCGAGCTTTTCCAGATATGCCTGCGCGGTCGCCGACAGCTTTTCCGGAAATGCCGGCAAGATGCGCGGCCCAGATTGCACGAGCATCACGCGCGCGGCGGCCGGATCGAAATGGCGGAAATCCTTGTCCATGCCGAAGCGCGCCAGTTCGGCGATGGCGCCGGCGAGTTCGACGCCGGTCGGCCCGCCGCCGACGATCAAAAACGTCAGCAGGTTTTGCCTTTCATTCGCATCGTCGGTGACCTCGGCTTGCTCGAAAGCAACGAGCAGACGCCGGCGCACATCGAGCGCATCCTCGACTCTTTTCAGGCCGGGTGCGTCGGTCGCCCACTCGTCGCGGCCAAAGTAGCTGTGGCTGGCGCCGGTCGCGAGCACCAGATAATCGTAGGGCACGCGCTTCGCATCTATCAGCACCTCGCGACTTTTTGTGTCGATCCCCGTCACCGTGCCGAGCAGCACGCGCGTGTTGAAGTGTTCGCGGAACAGACCGCGGATCGGCATCGCGATGTCACCGGGCGACAGCGCCGCGGTCGCGACCTGGTACAGCAGTGGCTGGAACAGATGATAGTTGTGCCGATCGATCAAGGTGACGGCAGCGCGCACATTGCGCAAGGCCGCGGCGCAGCTCATGCCGCCGAAACCAGCGCCGATGATGACCACGCGCGGCAGCCCATCGAGTGCGAACGCGAGCTTGCCGTCGAGTTGCGGGAAGATCTTCCTGAAACGGATGTCGAGCAGGCGATCGAGCGACCATTTCCCGGCGCCGTGGATTGCCAGCAGCGCGAACAACATAAGCGGATAAAATTGATCGGCATGCATGGCCGACATCATTTGCATGGTCAGCGCCGCGATCATGGCAGGTGCTATGAATCGCGTCGCCAAACCCCACGCCAGCAGCAGCGCACACGCCAGCGCTGCATTGAAGAGTGCGACGTCGGCTATCTGCGACGGCAACCAGGGTGTCTGCAGCAAGCCGCTGAGAAGCAGCGCAATCCATAGCCTCAGCAGCAGTTCGTAAATCGGCCACGCATGGTGTGTCATCGATGCGGCGATGCGTACTGCAGCGGCAGCGAATGGCAGCGCCGAATCGATTAGGCCGCGGCGCAAGCTGCGATCGAGCGAAAACGCGCCGGCGCCGCGCACCACATACCAGCCGAACAGCGCGATCCAGAACAGATGCAGATCGAGCGCCGCATAATTGAGCTGGATTATCGTCGTCAACACCAGCAGCGCGACCGCCGCGAAGCGCGTCGCGAGTCCGGCCGCCAGCAGAACGCTTCCGAGCAGTTCGATCGCGACACCAAGATACGCCGCCGTGATCGCATCCAGCCACGCCACCGGGTACTCGTTTGCCGACAGATAAAGCGCATTTTCCCAATTCGCAATCTTGATCAGCGCGGAGACAAAGAATGCCTGCGCCAGCGCCAGTCGGATAATCAGGTAACGATAGGGGCCATGGTCTTTTCGGCAACGCCCAACGTTTGCACGGCGACGCCGATTAGCGCCCCTGCCTGCGTTGCCAGCGGCGAATGAGTGGCTTTCATGACCCTCCCCCGCGGCTTTTACGTAAAGTCGCCGCGATCAACCCCAGCGCCAGCGCGGGGTAGACGGCGGAAACGCGACAGAGCTGTTCCGGGGTCAGCCAGTGGCGCAAGGCGCCGATGGCGAACGCGCCGAGACCGGCGCCCAGCATCAGCGCCGCCGTCAGCATCGCCGCTACCCACCCGACATGCTGGTCGAATTGGCGGCTGACAAGCGCCATGGTCAAAGGGAAAAAAGCCGAGCATGCGAACCCGGCCAGCGCGAACAGCGCAATACCCGAAGCCGCGCTATCGACATAAGGCAGTAGCAGAAATGCCAGAATCATAACGACCGGCAAGATTTGCCAGATGCGTTCGGCGGCGACGCGAACCACGATCACCGATACGAGCAGACGGCTCGCGACCAGCGCGCCCCAGAACGCCGATAGCGCAGCCGCGGCGGTGGTTTCCGGCAGGTGTCTTGCCTGCTGCAGGTAGATCGCCACCCAACTCGAAACGTGCCTTCGGCGAACGCATAAAGTACGGCAATCGCCATGAACAGCCAGAACATCGCTGAACGTTGCGGTGCGGGCGGTGCATCCAGTTCTTCCTGCGTCTTTTCTTCCTGCTGAAGTCGCGCGCTTCTCATGGCCGTGTTCGCGTCAGGAAAAGAAGTCACCGCGACCGCAATCGCCAACGCCGCACATACAACGAGCAGCGACAGCGGAAAACTTAACCACCGCTCAATGGTCCACGCCGCAAACAGCGGACCCGCCATCAGACCCAATCCGAGCAAGGTGTGCAGCGCGACCACGGCCGTATTGCGCCGCTCGGGAAAAAATGCCAGCGGGAAACTATTCAATGG
>JACDAM010000212.1 GCA_013695435.1 Burkholderiales bacterium
GCAATAAGGTGCGCGGCGCTTACAACAAGGCCGAATACCTGCCAGAGCGCCGCCAGATGATGCAGGCTTGGGCGGACATGCTCGATGCTATGGCGGGCGGCGGTAAGGTAGTCATCGGGAAATTCAACAGAGCGGCTTAACGGCTGCGACCTTAAATGCACGCTCTTAAAATGCTCTTACTTTCACTCTCTAGATTATGCGTTGGGACTTCTGAAATTCTTGGTTTTTTGAGCATTGCCAAGCCTAGGGTAGCTCCCGAAAGCCGGAACCCTTGCCGGCTGGCTTGGCATCCTTTTTCAAAAGCAGCATGGAAGAAACGGCTAGTGTTTAGTGATATTTTCCCTACAGAAGTAGAGTTCGTCCAGCGCCTAGCACTGGAGACGGTTAGAGGGCTTTCGGCGGAAGCACGCGAGCTATTGTTATCGACGACTAAAAGCTGCTTTCAACTTTGGAAATCTGAATGTGGGGAGGCGCCCTTTGTGGGCACCGGCATTCTTGCTGCTAAACCGTCTTGGGAAAAGTTTCCAGAAGCTCCTCCGTGTCAGTGCGCGGGGCAAGACGTATGGAATGAGATTGACCTCGCATTGAGGCTTTTGGCGGAAAGTTACGAGCCATTTGAACAATTATGTGAAGTTGCGGGAAACGAGAATGTCGTCGCCTTATTGGTACTCGATTCTCCAAAGCCCACGCGAACACTTTCGATGCTTCGGGCGGGTAAATATATGCGGGAAAGGAAGATTGACAGGCTTAGAGCAACAGTCGCAGTTATGGACGAAGATGCGGTGATCGGATACCGATACCGAAAGCGTTCTTCAAAGGGCGGTCAAAGGGGCGTTGAAAGTAGATCGAGTAACTCCGAAGCACCAAATATAAAAAATGTAGCTAGAAGACTGCTTCAAGCTGGCGAGCCCAGGTACGGGCTCGCCAGAAAAATCGCCGCCGCGGGGATCAACTTGTCCGAGCGACATATAAATAGAATCCTTAAGGAGGAAGGTTTGTAATCGGACATTAAGTACCGTTTATGTCCGATATGTCTGGAAAATAAGTCATGTCCACTAAGCGCTCTATAGGAGGCAATAGACATGACTCAAGCAATCCTGCGTCTTCCCAAGGTACAAAGCCGAGTTGGCTTATCACGTAGCACAATCTACGCAGCTATTCAAAAAAAGAAGTTTCCTCAACCTATTTCTCTCGGTGTTCGGTCAGTGGGCTGGATCGAAGAAGAGATTGATGCATGGCTCGCATCCCGCATTCATGAAAGCCGCAAGGCTGCATAGCGGGATGGGCTACATGACGACCAGGAAACAAGCCTCATCTCACCGCATAGACATCCTGCTATCCCGGCTTGAAGGCGTCCGAAACACGGGGCCTAGCCAGTGGATCGCCCGATGCTCTGAGCATGACGATCGCCGTCCATCCTTGGTCATCCGCGAACTCGACGACGGTCGAATTCTGCTTCACTGTTTTGCTGGATGCGATACCGCAAGCATCTTGTCCGCTGTCGGACTCGACTTTACCGACCTGTTTCCCGAGCGTCTGCCATTGCACCGGGCGAGGCCGCAGCGCAGGCCGTTCAACAGTATCGACATACTGCGGTGCGTGGGTTTTGAGGCGCTTGTAGCAGCAGTCGCAGCCGGGAACATTGCGCAAGGGATAACTCTTACCCAGGAAGACCACGACCGCTTGTTACTCGCTGCCACGCGCTTGCAGGAAGCTGCCGATCTGGTGAGCCATGCGTAGCAACGCCGTGAGTATTGAACGTGGCGCAGAGGCGCTTGATCGCCTTATCGCACCATCTAGCGTTGCCGGTATTCTTCTTTTGGACGGCGAAGGCAAGAAGAAGTCCCAAGCTACCATCCTGATCGAAATCTGCCGCCCGCTTGAGCTATTCCACGACGCCGACTCGAACGGCTATGCAGTGATCGATAAGACCGACCATAGAGAAGTCTGGCCGATACAATCGCGTGCATTTCGTAACTGGCTTGGCCATCAGTATTACAAACTCACCGAGCAAGGCGCGCGTGGTCAGGCTGTCGGCGATGCGATCGCCACAATCGACGCCAAGGCGCAACATGACTCAAAAGAGCGCGAGGTTTTTTTGCGCGTGGCATGGCTGGCGGATCGCATTTATATCGACCTTGCCGATGACAGGTGGAGGGTTGTCGAGATAAAGGCATCGGGTTGGCAGATTCTGGATAAATCGCCGGTTATGTTCACGCGGCGCGCGGGAATGGCGACGCTGCCAAACCCGGTAAGCGGCAGTCTCGACAATATCGGCGACCTGCTGAATGTCGAACCCGATGACGTAAAGCTGGTGGTCGGATGGTTGCTCATGGCAGCGCGCGGTCGCGGACCTTATCCCGTACTTGTGATACATGGGGAGCACGGTTCGGGCAAAAGCACCCTCACGACTATTCTACGCAATCTGATCGACCCATCTACCGTCCCGCTGCGCGGCTTGAACAAGGATATCCGGGACCTACTGGTGACGGCGACGAACAATCACGTTCTCGTGCTCGATAACTTGTCCGGGCTATCGCCGGAAGTCAGCGATGCACTTTGTCGCTTCGCCGTTGGAGGCGGCTTCGCGGAACGACAGCTGTACACGAACAAGGATGAAGTCATCGTGAATATCCAGCGTCCGGTGATTCTGAACGGGATCGACGAAATCGCAACACGCGGCGACCTGATGGAACGTTCGATCATTCTGCATCTGCCTGTCATAGCCGACACAAAGAGAACTGACGAAGGGCGAAACCTGAAACGCTATGAAGCCATGCGTCCCGGTTTACTCGGCGGACTGTATACGGCGCTGTCTCATGCCATTCGGAAATTGCCGGATACGCACCTTAGTCGTAAGCCGAGAATGGCCGACTTCGCGCTTTGGGTAACGGCGGCAGAGGGCGCACTTGGATGGACGTCGGGCAAGTTTCTTGAAGGCTATCGGCAAAATCAGGATGAAGGCAGCGAGAAAGCCTTGGAAGCCTCACCGTTCGGCGAAGCGCTGGTCAAGTTCATGGCTCGTCGCGCGTGGTGGACTGGCACGGCGACAGACCTGCTGAACGAGCTTGAGCACTACGGCCATGAACGCGCGATCAAGTCGCAGTCGTGGCCGAAGTCAGGCAAGGGCGCATCCAATGCGCTGCGGCGGCTAACTCCCCTACTCAGACGTGTAGGCATCAACATCAATTCCGCGCCACGTGCTGGTTCTGATGGTCGCCGGATGCTAGAGATTGTAAAGACCGAGAAAGTATCGTCAGTAACGTCAGTACCGTCGGCTATTCAGTCGAATCAAGCACTTAGACCTGACGGAGCACTGACGGTACTGACGGAACAACAAATCCGGGAGAAAGTATCGTCAGTGCATCGTCAGTCGCCAAGTACTTGTAAAAAAAAGGATTCTGACGTTACTGACGTTACTGACGATTGTTTCGAGAAAGAAATAACGCAGCTAGGCAAGAACAAACCCGAACCCGACTACGAGGAATTCTGATGGGCGCGTTCGACATTCTGAGCCAGCTTCGCGGCATGGGTTTAACGCTTAGCTTGCAAGGCGAAGCCATCCGAGCCGAACCGAAAGCCGCCATCAATGACGAGGCGCGGGCGCTAATCCGAACGCACAAGGGCGACCTGCTGGCGTTGCTGAAACAGCCGGCGAGCGCAACAGAATCATCATCCGCAACCGCTGTATGCGATCGCTTTATGTCATCGAAAGGAATCGGTACGCACGCGCGCGCGAGCCTTGAATCCATCAACGAGAACTGCGCCGAGTTCTTTGAGGAACGCGCGGCGATCATGGAATACGACGGCAACCTATCCCGTGAAGATGCGGAAGCCGCAGCGCGAGCCGCGACCGAGAAG
>JACDAM010000213.1 GCA_013695435.1 Burkholderiales bacterium
CTCCTGACCCTCAACCCCTGCGGCCTTTATTGCCCCGCTGGCGATTTCTATATCGATCCATGGCGGCCGGTCGGGCGCGCGGTCATCACGCACGCGCATGGCGATCACGCGCGCTGGGGCAGCCAGCACTACCTTGCTGCTGCGCCGGGTTTAGCGGTGCTGCGCGCGCGCCTCGGCGATGACGCAAACGTCCAAACCGCGGCTTATGGCGAATGCATAAAGATCAACGGCACCTCGCTATCGCTGCACCCGGCGGGGCATATCCTCGGCTCGTCGCAAGTCAGAATCGAACACGGCGGCGAGGTGTGGGTGGTGACCGGCGATTACAAAGTCGAGCGCGATTCGACCTGCGCGCCGTTCGAGCCGGTGCGCTGCCATACGCTGGTCAGCGAATCGACGTTCGGCCTGCCAGTCTATCGCTGGCCAGATCAAGCCGACGTTTTCGCGAGCATGCGGGATTGGTGGCGGGCGAATCAGGAAGCCGGCAGGGCAAGCATGCTGTTCGCATACGCGCTCGGCAAAGCGCAACGCGTGATCGCCGGCATCGCGAATGGCGCCGCTGCGATCGGCGCGATCTACGCGCACGGCGCGGTCCAGAAGCTGAACGACGCTTATCGCGCGAGCGGCATAGATCTGCCGGGTACGCGTTATGCAAGCGCCGAGTTGAAGCGCGGCGAGTGGCAAGGCGCGCTGATCGTCGCGCCGCCGTCCGCGCAAGGCACGCCGTGGTTGCGCAAATTCGGCAACATCTCGACGGGATTTGCCTCGGGCTGGATGCAGGTACGCGGCCAGCGCCGTCGCCGCGCGATCGATCGCGGCTTCGTGCTGTCCGACCATGCCGATTGGCCAGGATTGTTGAGCGCGATCGAAGCGAGCGGCGCCGAACGCATCTGGGTTACGCACGGCTATTCATCGGTGCTCGCGCGCTGGTTATGCGAGCGCGGACTCGACGCGAAAGCGGTGCAGACGCAGTTCGAAGGCGAGCGCGACGAGAACGGCGACAACGGGACAACTGAAGAAGCGGCCAACGCTGATGACGCGGGTCTTTAGTTTCGGAAGGTCCGGATCAGGTCGTCCTTGCAGGAAGCGACGGGAAGCGATGACGAAAATGCTTCCCGCGTTAACCATGGCAAACCTGCCGCGGCTGAATCAGAAGATCAGTAGACCGTGAAAGCTTTCGCCGATCTCTACACCGCGCTCGACGAAACCAACAAAACCGGCGCGAAGGTGTCAGCGCTGCGGCACTATTTCGAAAATGCGCCGGCGGCTGACGCGGCGTGGGCAGTTTATTTCCTGATCGGCCGCAAGCCGCGTCAGGTTGTGCCGACGCGCAAGCTGCGCGACTGGTCGGCTGAACTTGCCGGCATCCCGGAATGGCTATTTGACGAGTCGTATCATGCGATCGGCGATCTCGCCGAGACCATTGCGCTGATCCTGCCAGCGCCCGCGCAATCGACTGATCAGCCGTTGCGTTACTGGGTCGAAGAAGGGCTGCTGCCGCTGCGCGAATTGCCGGAGGCCGGGCAAAAGCGAAGCCTGATCGACGCCTGGCAACAGATGGATCAACGCCAGCGGTACGTCTGGAACAAGCTGATCACCGGCGCGTTTCGCGTCGGCGTTTCGCAAGCGCTGGTCATGCGCGCGCTCGCCGAAATCAGCGGCTTGCAGGCGCCGCTGATCGCGCATCGGTTGATGGGCGAGTGGCTGCCGACCGCCGAGTTTTATGCGCGGCTGCGAGGAGTCGAAACAGCCGACGTCGACGAGACGAAAATCAGCCGGCCGTACCCGTTCTTTCTCGCCCATCCGTTGGCCGGCTCGCCCGAACAACTCGGCGATATCGATCTGTGGCAGGCAGAATGGAAATGGGACGGTATCCGCTGCCAGTTGATCCGCCGCGCCAGCCAGACATTTCTGTGGACACGCGGCGAAGAACTCGTGACCGAACGCTATCCGGAAGTCGCGGTGGCCGGCCGCCGTTTGCCGGACGGCACCGTCATCGATGGCGAAATCCTGGCGTGGAAAAACGGCGTGCTGCGCTTCGGCGAATTGCAAAGGCGCATCGGCCGCAAAACGCTGGGCAAAAAATTATTGCAGGATGTTCCGGTCGTACTGCTTGCTTATGATTTGCTCGAATATGGCGGCGAGGACGTGCGCGCCCGGCCATTGCGCTGGCGGCGCGAGCAATTGGCGGAACTGATCGCTGCGATCACGTCGCGGCAAAGCGACGAATCAGGCGATGCGCCGGCAGTTGCCGCAAGCGCTGCGCCAACAGTCGCGCACGAACAACAAGCCGCCGCGTCTGGCGACCCGCCGATAGCCAGCTCATCCGAGGAGCGGGT
>JACDAM010000214.1 GCA_013695435.1 Burkholderiales bacterium
GGTTTCGACGATACTGGGCCGTCTGCGTCGCCGCGCAGCTTGCCCGTAGTCCGGCTACTGATGCTGCACTGCGCGTCTAGCAGCCAGCCCATTCTCGTCGAAACGCGATCCGCGCGGGACTTAATCAGAGGTTCCTTAACAATCGCGCTGCCATCGGCAGAAGCTCGTTTTCCTCGCGCTCGATGTGGCGCTCGTACAGACCGGCCAGCGCCTCGACATCATCCGCCGCAAGTGACACGGATTCGCCTGCAACAACTCGTTCAAGCACCACGCGCACGCGCTGCCAGTCCGCTTCCAGCGTACGGTGATCGGCCTTTAGCCCTTCGGTCAGTTCGCGCAGGCAGACCGCGTCTGACCCGGCCATCGATTCGATGAGCGCGGGAAAGAGGTCCTCGCTCGTCAGCGAGATGGTGCCTGGCCGACGTGTCGAAATAGCGCATCACGTTCGCCGCCGCGATGCGCGCGTCCTCGTCGGCGCCATGCGCCGCCAGGTGCGGGACCAGACGCCTCAACGTTGCGCATTGTTGCTCAAGGCGGTGGTGGCAGGCAGAGAGCATCTCAAGTGGCGCCTCCGACCCGGCAGCCGGCGCCGGGAAGCCAGCCAAATTTGTACTCGTGAGGGGTCTCTCGCGAAACCCGCGGTTTTGCCATCGCGGAAAGGCCAATCGATGGACAAAGCCGCTGCCGATGCGATCATGAACTTTTTTACGTTGTCGTCCATATGAGAGGCGTCGTAGACCGACTTGCCAGCTTGATTCTCCAAGATTTGACGCGCATGGCCATCTTCGCGCGGGTGGTGGAGGCGAAAACTTTTTCCGAGGCCGCGCGTCGTCTGGCGATGTCCAAATCCCAAGTGAGCGGGCATCCTGCGGGCTGCATTAACGGAATATTTGCCGGTTGAGCGCTCGATTTATGCGATTTATCTGCCCAATCGGCACCTTTCCCCGAAGGTACGCGCCTTCATCGATTTCTTGCTGGCGCGCTTCGGACCGACACCCTGTTGGGATCTTTAACGGGGCATGCCCGAGACATTCTTCAAATGCCGGACATTAACCAGATGCCGGAATAGCCCGACGAGTCTCGATCTCGTGACGCGCGGCTTGCTATCCGCGCAGCAGGCCTTCGACAAAACCGATGTGATAGACCATGAAGGCGCCGAGCGCGCAGGTAGCGCCGCCGATGAGCGCCGTCATGCTGTTGTGCAGCCAGGCGAGATGGCCGGCGGACAGCCGCAAGGGTATGGCGATCGCAACTGAGAGCAGCGCCATGCCAGCGATGGAGCCGATGCCGAACAAGGCGATGTAAAGCAACCCCAGCGCCGGCGATTGCACCGCGCCCAGGCTCAGTAAAACCAGCGCGGCGGAACCGGCCATGCCGTGCATGATGCCGATCGCCAGCGCGCGCAGCGGCGGCTTTTCGCGATGCGCATGGCGATGCGGCGAAACTTTGTGCGCGCCTTCCCCGGAATGGCTGTGCGCATGCACGTGCGCGATGCCGTTGTCATGGCTATGCAGGTGAAAGTGGATGCGCCGGCGCAGCAGGCGTCGCAGTACGTCGGCGCCCAGCACGACCAGCATCAGCCCCACGCCCAGTTCGAGCGCCTGCGCCATACGCTCCGGAATCGCCGTGCCGAGCGCCAGTACGACGCCGCCGAACAGCATCAGCGTCAAGGTATGGCCGATTCCCCACGCGACTCCCTGCTTCATGGTTTGCGCGAGGGAACTCTGTCGCGTCGCAAGGGTGGCCACCGCCGCCAGATGATCGGCATCGGTCGCATGCCTGAGGCCGAGCAGGAAACCGATGACCAGTATCGACAGGCTGGTCACGAGGCGATGCGCCCGGCTGCTGCCGCCTGGCTGCGCAGCCAGGCGTACCAGGCGGACATCCCTTCGCCTGTTTGCGCCGATACGCGGAACACGCTGATGCCGGGATTCACCTGCCGCGCGTACGCAATGCAGCGCTCGACATCGAACTCAAGATGCGGCAACAGATCGATTTTGTTGAGCAGCATGACCTCGCTCGCCTTGAACATGTGCGGATATTTGAGCGGCTTATCCTCGCCTTCGGTCACCGACAGAATCACGACCTTCGCGCGCTCACCCAAATCGAACAGCGCCGGACACACGAGATTGCCGACGTTTTCGATCATCACCACCGAGCCGGGCGGCGGTTGCAGGGCTTGCAGGCCACGCGCAAGCATGTCGGCTTCGAGGTGGCAGCCGGTGCCGGTATTGATCTGGATCGCCTTCGCCCCGGCGGCGCGGATGCGTTGCGCGTCATGCGCGGTCGCCTGGTCGCCTTCGATGACGTTGATCGCAAGATCGGCCTGCAGGTCGCGGATCGTGCGTTCGAGCAGAGTCGTCTTGCCCGAGCCCGGCGAGCTCACCAGATTCAGCGCAAGGATGTCGCGTCCCGCCAGCCAGCCGCGATTGCGCTCGGCGAGCAACTGGTTCTTGGCGAGGATGTTCTGCTCCAGCGCGAGGATCGTGCCGCGCCTGTCTGCGTGCAGCGCAGCGCTGTCGCTGTGTGCGCCAGCGTGCGTATGAGTTTGCTGGCGCACATCGTGTCCGTGCCCGCTGGTGTGCGCGTGGCCGTGCGAATGTGCATGCGAGTACGCGTGGCCGTGCGAGTGCCCATGATCGTGGGTATGCGGATGAGCGTGCGTGTGCGGATGAGCGTGATCGTGGCCGTGATCGTGTACCGCGTCATGATCGGGCGAGTGGCTGGGCTCGTACCCGTGCGAGTGCCCGTGATCGCCCGCAGGCGTCGCGGCGCCATGAGCATGTTCGTGCGCCGCACTGTGCTCATGCGCGTGCTCGTGGTCGCCCCGGCTCATGGTCAGTTTCTCTCCTGTGACCGGATCCGTGAGAGTTACGCTTTCCGCATCAGAACAGCCGCAGGTCACGCACATTCCGCCACCTCCATTTGCCTGATTTTCAGTTCATTGCCGGCGATGACTTCGATATTCACGCTGCCGCATTCGCAGCGCCCGAACATCTCGGTCAGCATCATTTCACCGCCGCATTCGCTGCAGCGCGCCCGCCCCGGAGTCTCGATAATTTCAAGTTCGGCGCCTTCGACGATCGTATCTTTGGCGCAGACTTCGAAACAAAAGCGTATGGCGTCCGGCATCACCGCCGAGAGCTTGCCGATTTCCAGAGTTACGCGCAGGACCTGCTGGCCCGACGCACGCTCGGCGCAAATCGCTACCACATTGCCGGTTATGCTGAGTTCATGCATAAATCGCGTTCTGCTGCGCCGACGCCAATTCCAGTGTGAACAGCTCATCCAGGGATTTGGCCATCACCGTTTGCGCAACCGCGGCCTTCAACGTGTCCAGTTCTTCGCGTTCCCGTGCTGTCTCGCGATTTGCCTCGCGGTTTTCCCGCAGGCAGCTGGCGAGGTCGAAGAACCGCTGCGGCATCACTCCCGCGCGCAGTGCGATCCTTACCTGCTGCCGAGCGTCGCTGACCGTGAATTGAAATGCATCGAGCGCGGCGCGCGAACGATCCTGCTCATCCAGCTTGAAATGCCCGCGCGTCACGCATCGGGTCACGTATTCGATTGCATCGCGTATTCCTGGGCCGCTGTGCCGCGTCGTCACCGATAGGTGCTCGCGATCCCAGGGTTCGGCTTGCGACAGGATGCCGCC
>JACDAM010000215.1 GCA_013695435.1 Burkholderiales bacterium
CGGTAGCGGAGATCGAAACTTTGCTGCTCGCCCGCGCGGAACGCGCGTCGTTCTGAAAAGCGCTCGACCATCACCGACACTTTAAACAGCAGGGTTTCTTCAAAGGGATGCGCCCGACATCCGAGCACAAGTTTCTGCCCAAGCTTGGTGCGCGATGCACCAATCAAGTGCGCCCTGAAATCGTTAACGGCGCTACCCTTCTCCTTGGCGAACCCGCTAAATTCAGATTAGTCGCGTCATATCAGCGGACTGCGCGATCCAGCAAAACCTAGCCCCGGAAGAAATCCGTGGTACGCATTCTGCTAACGGCTGCCGGTGATGTTTACCGGGAGCGATCATGGCCACATTCGACAATCCATTCGATCCGCAAGTCCAACTTCGCTGCAGTTGCGGCAAGCACGCGAACGATAGCGAGCATGATGCGAGCGTCATAACCAGCGCGGAGCACGCAACGCAACGCGTCGTCGAATCGGCGCTGATGCGGGCGCTGTTTCCAGTCGACGCGACGCGCCGCAATTTCATTCGCAGCGTGGGCGCCAGCGCGGCTCTGGCGGCGATTTCAAGTCTGCTGCCGATCGACGCCATACAGGCGATGGCGGCCGAAACGCCCGGCCCGCCCGAAAAGAAAAATCTGAAAATCGGCTTCATCCCGATCACCTGCGCAACGCCGCTGATCATGGCCGGACCGATGGGGTTCTACAGCAAGCAGGGCCTCGACGTGACCTTGATTAAAACCGCTGGCTGGGCGCTGATCCGAGACAAGATGTTGAACAAGGAGCACGACGCATCGCACATGCTGTCGCCGATGCCGCTGGCGATTTCGATGGGCGCGGGCTCAGTCGCGCAAGCGATGAATGTCGCGACCATCCAGAATATCAACGGCCAGGCGATCACGCTGGCCCTGAAGCACAAGGATCGGCGCGATCCGAAAAGCTGGAAAGGCATGACGTTCGCCGTGCCATTCGAATATTCGATGCACAACTTCCTGCTGCGCTATTACGTTGCCGAGCACGGCATCGATCCCGACAGGGATATCCAGATCCGCGTGACGCCGCCGCCGGAGATGGTCGCCAATTTACGCGCGGGAAATATCGATGGCTACCTCGGTCCCGATCCGTTTAACCAGCGCGCGGTGTTCGACCAGATCGGTTTCATCCATCTCTTGACCAAGGAATTGTGGGACGGCCATCCGTGTTGCGCATTCGGCGTGACCGATGCGTTCGTCAAGGAGAATCCGAACACGTTCGCCGCCTTGTTTCGCGCCATGGTCGATGCCGCCGCATTTGCCCACGATGCCAAAAATCGCAAGGAGATCGCAGCCGCGATCGCGCCGGCAAATTACCTGAATCAACCCGTGCCGGTTGTCGAGCAGGTACTTACCGGGCGCTTTGCCGACGGTCTCGGCAACGTCGTCAACGCGCCGAACCGCATCGATTTCGATCCTTTCCCGTGGCAGTCGATGGCAGTCTGGATTCTCACGCAGATGAAGCGCTGGGGCTATGTGAAGGCAGACGTGCAATACAAGGACATCGCCGAAAAAGTGTTCCTGGTCAGCGACGCGCGCAAATACATGAAAGACGCCGGCGCCGCGCCGCCGGATGCCGCTTACAGGAAAATCTCGGTGATGGGCAAGGAATTCGATCCGACGAAGCCGGAGGCATACGTGCAAAGTTTCGCGATCAAACGAGCGTAGCTTCTCACCTTGCGTCGTTTCCCCGGAAGCAGACCCGTGGGTCGAAACAAGCGTCGCTGGATTCCTGCTCCCGCCTAAAGCGGGCCGCGACAAGCTTTGCGGGAACGACGGCTTTCTTTATCAGCGAAATTCGATATGACCAAATCCTCCGCTTATCGCGCCGCTCTTTTATCGCTTGCCATCTTCGGCCTGTTCCTGCTGGTCTGGCACCTCGCGACCCTGCCGGTCGATAACACGATCGGCGGCGATAGCGAATACGCAAAGCTGATGGGCGGCGGCGACACGACGGCTTCCGGTTTGCCGACGCCGCTGCAAATGGGCGAGACGATCTGGAGACATCTGAGCAATCCGTTCTACGACAACGGCGCCAATGACAAAGGCATAGGCATACAGTTGGCGTACTCGATCGCGCGCGTGCTGCTCGGTTTTGCGCTGGCCGCGCTGCTGGCGATTCCGCTCGGTTTTCTGATTGGCATGTCGCCGCTGATTTATCGCGCGCTCGATCCTTTTATCCAGGTGCTGAAGCCGATTTCACCGCTGGCGTGGATGCCGCTCGCGCTGTATACGATCAAGGATTCGACAACGTCATCGATATTCGTGATCTTTGTCTGCTCGCTGTGGCCGATGCTGCTGAACACGGTTCACGGCGTCGCTTCGGTCAGGCGCGATTGGCTGAACGTCGCCAAAACACTGGAGGCTAGCGTTTTGCGCAAAGCTTTTCTGGTGATTCTGCCGGCAGCGGCGCCGACGATTTTGACGGGTATGCGGATTTCGATGGGCATCGCCTGGCTCGTCATCGTCGCCGCCGAAATGCTGGTTGGCGGCACCGGCATCGGCTACTTCGTCTGGAACGAATGGAATAACCTGAGCCTGACCAACGTCATTTTCGCGATCCTGACGATAGGGGTGGTCGGCATGCTGCTCGACCTGGTTTTCGGCTGGCTATCCCGGCTGGTCGCCTACCAGGAGTAGGCGTGGACGCTTTTCTGAAAGTCGAGGATTTGAGCAGGGTTTACCGCGGTATGCGCGGCGAGCCGCTGGTCGTGTTCGATCAGGTACACTTCAGTGTGCGGAAAGGTGAATTCGTCTGCATCGTCGGCCATTCCGGCTGCGGCAAATCGACTATCCTGAACATCCTCGCCGGTCTCGACGAGGCGACCAGCGGCGTGGTCGTCATGGATGGCCGCGAAGTTTCCGGCCCCAGCCTCGACCGCGGCGTCGTGTTCCAAAGCCATGCGCTGATGCCATGGTTATCTGCGGAAAAAAACGTCGCTTTCGGCGTGCGTTCGCGCTGGCCCGACTGGAGCAGGCAAAAACTCGCCGCCCATTGCCGGAAATACCTGGACCTCGTCGGACTGACCGGCTCCGAGCACAAGAAGCCGGCCGAACTCTCTGGCGGCATGAAGCAGCGCGTCGGCATCGCGCGCGCGTTCGCGATCGAGCCGAAAATGCTGTTGCTCGACGAGCCATTCGGAGCGCTCGATGCGTTGACGCGCGGCTTGATCCAGGACGAGCTCAAAAGAATCTGCGCGGCAACGCATCAGACCGTTTTCATGATTACGCACGACGTCGATGAAGCGATCCTGTTATCCGACAGAATCATGCTGATGAGTAACGGCCCGCGCGCCAGAATCGCCGAAATCGTGCAGAACACACTGCCGGAAAACCGCGCGCGCGACACCATACACAAAGACCCGCGGTACTACCCGATCCGCAATCACCTCGTCGATTTCCTGGTCACACGCTCGAAGCGCTTCAATGCCGAGCCGCCGCCGGACTACGACCCCAGGTATCCGCCCATCATCTCACCCGGAGTTTCCGCAAACCCGGAGACGCAACGCGGAGACCAGCCTTTCGCGCGCGAGGAACGCGTATTCAACCTACACAGCTAAACAGAACAGGAGAAAACGCATGACCCGAGCGGAACTGACCGAGAAGATACTGGGCGCCAAACTGAAAAAAGGAATCAGCTGGCCCAAGCTGGCCGAAAAAATCGGCCGCAGCCCGGTCTGGACGACAGCGGCATTGATGGGACAAATGCCGCTGTCGGCGGATGAAGCGAAAAGTGCGGGCACAGCGCTGGGCCTGACCGAAAATGATGTGACGATGCTGCAAATTGTGCCGACACGCGGCTCACTCGGCGCGGCTGTCCCGGTCGACCCGACGATCTATCGGTTCTATGAACTGATACAGGTCTACGGTACTGCCTGGAAGGAATTGATTCACGAAGAATTCGGCGACGGCATAATGAGCGCCATCGATTTCGAAATGACCATGGAGCGCATGCCCGATCCCAAGGGGGATCGGGTAAAAATCGTGATGCACGGAAAATTTCTGCCGTACCGCAAATACTGATCGCTACAGCGTCCTATCGTATCGCTACAGCGTCAAAAAATAAAAAGGCAGCCGAGGCTGCCTTTTTATCGGGCTAACGGCGACCGTTAACCCGGCGTAGCGTCGCTGCTTTTTCCCGCGGTCTTGCTGTACTTCTGACGGAATTTCTCGACACGGCCGGCGGTATCGAGAACTTTCTGCTTGCCGGTATAGAAGGGATGGCAAGCCGAACAAACCTCGACGTGCAATGGCTTGCCCAGTGTCGATTTCGTCTTGAAAGTGTTGCCGCAACTGCAGGTCACTGCAATTTCTTCGTATTTCGGATGGATATCTGGTTTCATAATCGCCTCACGCGGCGGGAAAGCCGACATGTGAAAAGCGCGAATTATCGCGCAATGACCAATTTGAGGCAAGGCGACGCGACATAACTCGCCATACGCGAAAAAAATTTCCAGTCTGAAAAACGGCTGGCAGCGCAATCCAAGGAAGAAGAATAAAACCTTCCGGCAGGAGCATCCAGTTGTCGTAAAATCAGTCTCTCTGGCAAAGCACAACATCCCGCGTTTCGTGCGCCCACGCTCTACAGCGACGTTTCCATGCCTGTCAATCTTGCACTGCTCGATCGCAATGATCTGCTTTCCGTTCATGGTGTCCGCCTCGGCGTCGCTGAGGCCGCGATTAAAAAGCCCGGCCGCAAGGATCTGCTTGTTATCGCTCTTGAGTCCGGTGCGAACGTGGCCGGCGTGTTTACGCAAAATCGTTTTTGCGCGGCGCCGGTCGTGATCGCGCGCGAGCGCTTGCGAGGGAACCACGGGACTCGAGTGCTGGTCGTGAATACCGGTAATGCCAACGCGGGGACGGGGGCAGACGGCCTCAGGCGCACGCACGAGGTATGCCTTGAGACTGCCAAAATATTGGGCTGCGATCCGGAACAGGTCCTGCCGTTTTCGACGGGCGTAATCATGGAACCGCTGCCGGTCGAGCGCATTGTCGCCGGTTTGCCGCGCTGCATGGACGACCTTCGCGAAGACAACTGGTATGACGCAGCCCATGCGATCATGACTACCGATACGGTTGCGAAAGCGGCGTCACGCCGAATCGATATAGATGGGTTGAGCGTCACGCTCACCGGCATCGCCAAGGGCGCGGGCATGATTCATCCGGATATGGCGACGATGCTCGCTTTTATCGCGACCGACGCGCGCGTCAGCCAGCCGCAATTACAAGCCCTGGCAAGCGGGGCCGCGGCGCGCTCGTTCAACTGCATCACGATCGATGGCGACACATCGACGAACGATGCCTTCATGCTGATTGCATCGGGCACCGCAAAGATGCCGGAGATCACGGACGCCGCTAGTGTCGCTTTCAGGAAGCTGCAACAAGCAATGACCGAAACATCGATCCAGCTCGCGCAGGCAATCGTACGGGATGGCGAGGGCGCGACCAAATTCATTACTGTTCAGGTAGAGCAGGGCCGGGATGAACAGGAATGCCGGGCTATCGCTTTTTCGATCGCGCACTCTCCGCTCGTGAAGACTGCGTTCTTCGCCTCCGATCCGAATCTGGGGCGAATATTAGCGGCAATCGGCAAGGTCGATGTCGCTGGCATGAATGTGCATGACGTAGCGCTTTATCTCGATGACGTTCTGGTTGCGGAAGGAGGTGGCCGCACCGCGAGCTATGCCGAAGCGGACGGCAGGCGCGTGCTGAGCCAAGCGGAAATCACGATACGCGTGTTGCTGAATCGTGGCGATGCGAGCGCGACGATCTGGACCTGCGATCTATCGCATGACTATGTCAGCATCAACGCCGATTATCGGAGCTGAAAACGTGCAGCCTTTGCCGACAGCGTTTGCGGATTCCAGCAATATTGCGATGCTCGTTGAGCGCGCCGAAGCCCTTCTCGATCGCATCGATGGTTTGATGAGTGGCGAATCGATCGCGACCGATTGGAGCGCATCGACTGCCTTTCAATGGCGCAAGCGCGGCGCTGGTAGTGGTAAGGGACGCATCGAAGCGGTCAAGCATCTGCACCGCATCAGCCTCGATGATCTGCTCGGCATAGACGCGCAACGTGCGCGTATCGAACAAAATACCGCGCAATTCGTGCGCGGCCATCCGGCCAATAATGTCCTCCTGACCGGTGCCCGCGGCACCGGCAAATCATCGCTGATCAAGGCGCTGCTGAATCGCTACTCGTCTGAAAACCTGCGCGTGATCGAAGTCGAAAAACATGATCTCGTCGATTTGCACGAGATCGTCGATCGGGTGTTCAACCGGCCTGAGAAATTCATCGTTTTTTGCGACGATCTTTCGTTCGCGGAGGATGAGCCCGGCTATATCGCGCTGAAAGTCGTTCTCGACGGTTCGCTCTCGGCCGCAACCGAGAACGTGCTGATCTACGCGACATCGAATCGGCGCCATTTGATGCCCGAAAAAATGCGCGAGAATGCCGATACGACCTGGATCGATGAGGAGATTCACCCCGGCGAAACAGTCGAGGAAAAGATTTCGCTGTCCGAGCGATTTGGCCTCTGGGTTTCGTTCTATCCGTTCAACCAGGAGCAGTATCTGCGGATCGTCGCGCATTGGCTGGACCATTTCGAAATGAAATTGGCTGACGACGCGCGCACCGCTGCGCTGCAGTGGGCGCTGGGGCGCGGTTCGCGCAGCGGCCGGGTTGCATGGCATTTCGCGCGCGATTGGGCGGGTCAGCGGAAACTCGCCGCGGACCGCGAATAGTGCAGCGCGAAGAGCCCGGTTTTTCCGGATTGAATCAGGGTCGGATAATAGACGTCGCTGCTGCGGTCATACTCAAGCCGAATGGCGATTTTCTGCTCGGGCAACGCCCGTCAGGCAAACCCTACCCCGGCTACTGGGAATTTCCCGGAGGCAAGATAGAGCCGGACGAGACCGCGCGCGAAGCATTGCTGCGCGAGCTCGATGAGGAACTAGGCATACGCGTGACGCGCGCCGACCCCTGGTTGACGCGCACGTATCGCTATCCGCACGCGACGGTCAGATTGCGCTTCTTCCGCGTGTCGAAATGGGATGGAGAGATACGGCCGCGCGAACATGTGGCGCTTGCCTGGCAGTCGGCGAGCGATATCGAAGTCGCGCCGCTGCTGCCGCCCGATCAACCCGTGCTCGATGCGCTGCGGCTGCCGGACTTCTATGCGATCACGCCCGACCGCCAGACTCGTTCCAATGATTTTATGACCCAGCTTGAGCGGGCTTTGCGGGATGGCCTTCGGCTTCTGCAAGTCCGGGACAAAAGCGCTTCGGACGCGGAATTCACAAGGTTCGCCCGCGATGCTGTCGCACTTTGCCGGGCACATAAAGCGAACGTGATGCTGAATAGCGAGATTCAACTCGCTGAAACGCTGGGCGCGGACGGTGTTCAATTGACCAGCGCGCAGTTGATGGCGCTTGCGGAACGTCCGTCGCTCGATCTGTGCGGCGCATCCTGTCACGATGTCCGCGAACTCGAACGCGCAATCGAGTTGAATATGGATTTTGTCGTGCTCGGTTCCGTTTTTCCGACCGCAAGCCATTCGGATTCGTCGAGTCTCCATCGGCAAAATCTCGGCTGGCGACAGTTTGGCGAATTGATCGCCGACTATCCGTTGCCGGTTTATGCGATCGGCGGGTTGCGGGCAGGCGATTTACAAACTGCGAAGAATCACGGCGCGCATGGCATCGCGATGATTCGCGGTGCGTGGCCCAACGGCAGCGGCTTGGAAATCAGCGGAAGTTTGAGGCCGGATTCTGATTAACGATCTTCGTCCGGCTTGCCGATTTCGTCGTCTGCTTCTTCAACGTTGCTTTCAGCGGCGATTCGGTAGCTTTCGGAAGCCCACGCGCCCAGATCGATCAACTTGCAGCGCTCGGTGCAAAACGGGCGAAAGGAATTTTCTGTGCTCCAGACGATGGTACGCCCGCATTGCGGGCAGGCTACGAGATGCTGACGCGGTTTAGCAACTTCCATGTTGCGCAGTAGCAGTTTGCAGAAGGTCAGAGACAGAAAGTAAGATTGAAAACGGCCGGAGCGCCTTTATTCTGCGGCGTTGCGTCATCTTGGTTTCGCGTAGCTACGTGACTACCTACACGGAAACCTGTGTCACATGCATTTTATCGTTTCGATGGCCTTCATCATAGCCACTTACCAAATCGCCTGATTGCCTCTGCCGTAAATAGGTTCTCACGATGCCCGTCCAACTGACTGATTCTCTCGCGTAGCCGGTCAAACTGCGCCAGTGCCTTCCCTTTGGTTTTTTCCAGCCGTCCCATTCACTCGCCTGGTCGGATAGCCGCCGCTCGATCTTGCTCTGCTTGCGTGACGTTGTCGAGACCGGCGTGATAGGGCAAGGCGCGATAGCCATTCGCGATAAAGGAACGCCGCGGTCTCCTCGACTTTCTTGCGCGACAAACAATAGACAATTCCAGCGTCGTCGCGATGCGGCCTGAGAAAATCGAGCAGTTGGCGGCGGGGATCGCGCTTCGCCGCGACGCGATATTGAATGTTCGGACGGTCGAAGCTCGACACAAACTGGCGCGCCGATTCGAGGTGCAGACGCTCGATGATTTCAGCGCGCGTCGGCGCGTCGGCGGTTGCCGTCAGCGCGATGCGCGGCACGTTCGGGAAGCGCGCGTGCAGAATCGAAAGCTCGCGGTATTCGGGACGAAAATCGTGGCCCCATTGCGACACGCAATAGGCTTCATCGATGGCAAAAAGCGCTACATCAATGCGCGCAAGTAACTCCAGGAAGCGCGGCGTCAGCAGGCGTTCGGGCGCGACATACAGCAGATTGAGGCTGCCGTACAACAGTTCTTGCTCGGTCGCGCGAGCGGCCTCGCTATCGAGACTCGAATTCAGGAACGCCGCCGCCACCCCCAAGTTGCAGCAACGCCTGCACTTGATCCTGCATGAGCGCGATCAACGGTGAAACGACGCCGCCGTGCCCGGACGCACGAGCGCGGGGATTTGATAGCACAACGATTTGCCGCCGCCGGTGGGCATGAGCACGAGGCAGTCGCCGCCCTCGATCACATGCGCGACGATGCTGTCCTGCAGCCCGCGAAATTCCGGGTAGCCGAAAACGGTACTCAGTATTTCGCGCGCCTTCGGCAGGATCATCGCGGACCGGCCTCTGCCATTCGCGGCACATCACCGGAATTACGTTCCTCGGAACGGCCGCGACAATCGTTGTCGTTTCTCCGCCGGAGTAGCGCCTTTTGCGGTCTGCCCAAGCTTCATCGCGACGCATCCATTCGGGCAGCCCGGCGGGCATGTCCTCGCTCTCCGCAAACTTTGTCCCATAGCGCTTCAGTGCGATGTTCATGTCGGGGTGCGTGTTCGCCGGTTTCAATGCCTCCAACCCCCCCGTTCCAATTTCCGAGCAGCTTGCGTACCGCTTCTTCACGTTCCGCTTTTGTCCGCGCAGAGCTCTCCGGCCGGTTGCTTGTATCCAGCGCTGCGACCTCAACCGGCCCGCCGGGGTTCCCGTTATTGCCGGGCAGCATGTTCGGCCGCTCGGGTTGACCGGATCCACGCCGGCGGCGTCATTCCCGGCCCGGTCGTACTGGTATAGCTGGAACCGCTCGATCACCTTGATCAGCCGGTTTGAGTATTCCGTTGAAGTGGCATAGCCGGCCGACTGCAGCCCCCGGGCCCAGCTTTTGTAATCGGTCCGGTCGAGGTTGAACAGG
>JACDAM010000216.1 GCA_013695435.1 Burkholderiales bacterium
GTCTGCTTTGTCGCGCCGCTCGTGAATGGAATGACCATTCACTTCGCGCCGCTTCGCACCCGGAGACAGGCGCAGCCTGGGCTTCGCCATCTGCGCGTGCATCCCGCAAAGTCCCGTCGCGACCGCGCAGGACTTAATCAGAGGTTCCCTAAAAGATAGCCGATGTTGCCCGCGAACATCCGCTCCGAATTCGCGGCGATTCTCGCGGCGGACCGTTTCTATACCGATCCGGTGGATTGCTATACCTATTCGTATGACAACACGCGCAAAATCTTTCCGCCGGACGCGGTCGCGTTTCCCCTCGACAGCGAAGAAGTGCAGCGTCTGCTGGCGCTATGCAACAAGCATAACATCGCCGTTACCGCGCGCGGCCGCGGCACCGGAACCGCGGGCGGCAGCTTGCCGGAGCAGGGCGGCCTGGTCCTGTCTCTTGAACGGATGCGCAAGATCGTCGCGATCGATGCAGCCAATCGGGTGATCGTCGCGCAGCCCGGCGTGCTGAACGAAGAAGTGCAGCGTGCGGCGCGCCCATACGGCTTGTTCTGGCCGCCCGATCCTTCCAGCGCTGCGTACTCGAGCATCGGCGGAAATCTCGCGACTTCAGCCGGTGGTCCGCACGCGATCAAATACGGAACGACGCGCGACAATGTGCTCGGCCTGAAAGCCGTCACAGCCGACGGCGCGCTGCTTGAAGCCGGCTGCTACACCACGAAAGGTGTGGTCGGCTACGATTTGACCCGGCTGCTCATCGGCTCCGAAGGAACACTGGCGGTTATTGTCGAGGCGACACTGAAGCTCATTCCGCTTCCCGCAGCGATCGGCGGCGTCACCGCTTTTTATCGTGATGTCGCTAGCTGCGCCAAGGCGGTTTCGGCGATTATGGCGCAGCCTTTAACGCCGAGCGCGCTGGAATTTCTCGACACCGGCGCGCTGGCGCTGATACGCGGACGCTACCCCGACATGCTGCCGTCCGATGCGCGCGCGCTGTTGATGATAGAAGTGGACGGCTCCACGCAATCGATCGGCGACGACATCGCAGCGATGATCGCAGCGTGCCGCAATAGCGGGCTGCTGCGAGCCGAAGCTGTCGCCGACGCCGCCGCACTGTGGGCGGCACGCAAAGCCCTGTCCCCGCTATTGCGCGACATCGCGCCGAAAAAGATCAATGAAGATATCGTCGTTCCGGTATCGAGGCTCGCCGAATTGATGGAAGGGCTGGCCGCACTCAGCGGGCGCCACGGCATCGCCAACGTTAATTTCGGCCATGCCGGCAACGGCAACATTCATGTCAATCTGCTCGTTGACTCGCGGAATGTCGAACAGATGCGCCGGGCCGAAGTGTGTCTCGATCAGGTATTCGATCTCGTCCTGGCGCTGAACGGAACCTTATCCGGCGAGCACGGCGTTGGCAGCGAAAAGCGCGCTTTTATAACGAAGGAAATCAATCCCGCGACCTTGAGCCTGATGAAAGCCATCAAACGAAGTTTCGATCCGAACAATATTCTGAATCCCGGGAAACTCTTTCCTGTTTGAACTTGGCGCCTCCGGCCTGAAGCGGCGTCATTCCGTGGAGCGCTCATTTATCGCGCAGGACCAACTGAATTTTGTCAGGGTTCAGTTCGAGCCGCGAATATTGCAATTCATCACCGCCCTTGAGTTGGGCGGCGATCGCGAACGCGATGTTGGCGACGACCAGCGAGAGAAACACCCATTTCATGGCGATACCGGCGTGCGGCCCAGGACCAACAGGCCCTCGAGCACAAGATTATCCACGAGCTTGAGCTTCAGGTTAAGGTGCGGCCGCAAGGTCGCCGCGTCGCCGCCGCTGAGTATGCACACAGGTTTTCTTCCCCAGACTATCGATGCTTCCTGCGCCATTTGTTGTACCGCGCCAGCCATGGCTTGAACGGCGCCGCTGGCAATTGCGTCTCCCGTGTTCAGCGGAAAGTGCGCGAATTCGCCTGACTGCAAAGCCAGCGCGGCGGTATTTACCGCCAGCGCCTGCCGCATCAAGGTATAGCCGGGCACGATGATGCCCCCTATGAAGACGCCGTCGTCCGAAAGCGCATCGATGGTTAATGCGGTTCCGGCGTTGACGACCAGACAGGCGTCGCGAAGCCGATGTCGTGCGCCGATCAAAGCGGCCCATCGGTCGGCTCCGAGTTGACCGGGATTCTCATAGGAATTGCGTACACCGAACGCTAAGATGCTCGAATTCACCCATGTCGGAGGAACACGCCAGCGCGCGACTGCACCAAGCAACCCTGCCCGTACGCGTTCGCCAGCCACATTCACGATCATGATTCGTTCGGGCGCGGGCAAGGCGGCCCATGCTGTCGCCAATTCGGCAACGTCGCCGGCGCGGCCGCTCGCAATCCAATCGATATCGTTGTGCAGACCCCATTTTATGCGACTGTTGCCGGCATCGATCGCAAGTATCATTTGATGGGTTCAGCGGTCGCTGCAGCCAGGCGCAGAGCCGAGACTCATGCAGTTGGGCGCGGCATACAGTTCGCCGCTGTGGAAGTGCTTTTCGCCGGTCGCTGTTCGCAAACGCAAAGCGCCTTGAGCGGTAACGCCGAGCGCGACCCCGGTTTCGACTCTCTTCCCCGGCAAATCGAGTCGCACGGTTTGATTCTGAAAGGCATGCATACGCTGCCATTCCTCGCGGAACGCTGGAAATCCGCGCTTCTCGAAACGGTCGAGGACATCGACCAATTCATCGAGCAGTCGGGCGAATAATGGGTTCCGCGATGGGGCGGGGCTGTCACCCGGAGCCAGATGCGTCAGGTCGGCAGCCGGTTGGCCGATACGCGCCTTGATTTTATCCGGAAGCACGACGTTCAATCCGACGCCGATGATCGCGGTACCCGGTCCGAGTGCATCGCCCGAGAGTTCAATGAGAATGCCGGCAAGTTTGTGCTTGCGAATGAGCACGTCGTTAGGCCACTTCAACCCGGCATCCATACAACCGAAGGCGCGCAGGGCCCGCACCAGAGCGACACCGATCGCCAGGCTCAGGCCCGCCAGAAAGCCGGCGCCCGTCGCGAACCGCCAGGCAAGCGAGAACATCAGCCCTTGCGCGACTGCCGCCTGCCAGCGCCGCTCGAAGCGTCCCCGGCCGCCGCTTTGCCATTCCGCCGCGAGTACGCTGCCATGCGCCGCGCGGCCATCGTGCAGTCGGCGCAGCAATTCGCGGTTGGTCGAATCGATGCTGTCGACGAGTTGTAGATCGATGCCGCAGTGTTTTGTTTGCCGGCGGAGGTACGCCGGGTCGAGCCAATCGAGCTTTTCCCGAATGCGATAGCCTCGTCCCCGCACCGCATTCAGAGTGACGCCGATTCGATCCAGCGGCTGGACGGCCTGCCGGATGCTTGCACGCGACACACCAAGCTCGCACGCGAGTTTTTCCCCGGAATGGAACTCGCCATCGGTCAACACGCGCAGCAAGTCGAAGGTCAGCGGCTTCACGAACACAGCTTCGGTGCCTAGATAAGTCTGACCCGGGCAAATTTCCGCTTTCCCACCTGAACCACCGCATTCACACCCGACCCCAGCTTGAGAGCCTGATCACCGACTTTCTCGCCGTCGATTTTCACGCCGCCTTGCGCGATCATTCGCATCGCTTCCGAAGTGCTTGCACTCAGGCCGGCCTGCTTCAAGACCTGGCTCAGCGCCAGCTCGCCACCCTGGGTCCGAAGTGTGATTTCGGCGAGGTCTGCGGGGATTGCGCCCTGCCTGAAGCGCGCCTCAAAATCGGCCAAGGCTGCTTCGGCGGCGGAGCGGTCATGAAAACGCGCGACGATTTCCTGCGCGAAACGTACTTTGATGTCGCGCGGATTTTGTCCGGCGTCGACCGCGGATTTCCACGCCTCGATGGTTGCCGTGGATTCGAACGACAGGAGTTCGATGTAGCGCCACATGAGCTCATCCGAGATCGACATTAGCTTGCCGAAAATCTGTTGCGGCGCATCGCTGATGCCGACGTAGTTACCGAGCGACTTGGACATTTTGTTGACGCCGTCGAGGCCTTGCAGCAGCGGCATGGTCAATATGCACTGCGGCGGCTGCCCGACGTGCTTTTGCAACTCGCGGCCCATCAGCAGGTTGAATTTCTGATCGGTGCCGCCGACCTCGATATCGGTTTTCAGCGCGACAGAGTCGTAGCCCTGGATCAGCGGATAAAGGAATTCATGAATCGCGATCGCTTGATTGTTTTTATAGCGCTTGCCGAAATCATCGCGTTCCAGCATGCGCGCCACCGTATAAGTGCCGGCCAGGCGGATCAAATCCGCCGCAGTCATCGCATTCAACCAGCTTGAATTGAAAACGACTTCGGTACGCCCAGCATCCAGAATCTTGAATACTTGTTCCCGGTAGGATTTGGCGTTTTCCACGATCTGCTCGCGAGACAAGGGCGGGCGTGTCGTGTTTTTTCCGGTTGGGTCGCCGATCATTCCAGTGAAATCGCCGATCAGGAAAAAAACCCGGTGGCCGTATTCCTGGAATTGCCAAAGCTTGTTCAACAGTACGGTATGTCCGAGATGCAGATCGGGCGCGGTCGGATCGAAACCGGCTTTGACGCGCAGCGGCTGGCCCGAACCAATTTTTTGCCTGAATTCCTCTTCCACCAGGAGCTCGTCCGCGCCGCGTTTTATGCTGTCGATCTGCCGGCTCAAATCTTTGTAGTTTTCAGGTTTCACAATGCGGAATCAAGCATTTAGGGTTTGCCGAGTCCCGAAAGTCTGTTAAGCTCATATTGACATCAAGGTTTTTTACAACTCTTCCAAAGATGTTCAATCGAAAAAACACGATTTTAGCGCATAAACCTTCACCACTTCGTCAAAGAAGCGTGCGCCATTATCGACTCGCGGCGCTGGTTGGTTTGCCGCTTTTTGGGGTGGTCGCCGCTTTCGGGATTGCGCCCAACACGCAGGTCGATCACGTGCCGGTGCATACGGTTATCAGGAGTCTGAGCCTGCCGGAAACGATGGTGGTAGACCAAGGCAGTGAAGAATTCTGGCGTGAAGAAAGACTTGACCGGGGCGACACGGTCGCCGGCTTGCTCGCCCGTCTGCATGTGCATGACTCGGAGGCGATCAACTATCTGCGCAACGCGAAGGGCGCGCGATCACTCTACCAGTTGAAGCCGGGCAAGACCGTGCAGGCCAAAACCACGATCAAAGGCAATCTCCTGGCGCTGCGCTATGTGGAGAATGACAGCGAACTCGTCGTGATCGAGAAAGACGAGTCTGAGTTCACCATCGAGCGGCTGCCGCTCGAACTCGAGTCGCGCTTGCTCGTTGAAACGGGCGAGATCGACAGCTCGCTGTTCGCTGCGACCGACGCTGCCGATCTTCCGGATAGCGTTGCCATACAGCTCGCTGATATTTTCTCCGGCGATGTGGATTTTCACAAGGATTTACGAAAAGGCGACCGCTTCACCGTTGTGTACGAAGCTCTTTATCACCACGGTGAGCCCGTCAAGATCGGCCGCATACACGCTGCGGAATTTTTGAACGGGGACGACGTTTACCGCGCGATCTATTTCGAGGATGAGCGCGGTAACGGTGGATACTACACCCCTGAAGGAAAGAACTCGCGCAAATCCTTTCTGCGCTCGCCGCTCGAGTTTTCGCGTATCAGCTCGGGTTTCAGTAAAGGTCGCTTCCATCCGGTGTTGCAATCATGGCGAGCGCACAAAGGCATCGATTACGCTGCGCCGACCGGTAGCAAAGTCCGCGCGACCGCCGACGGGAAGGTGGCATTCGCCGGTCGCCAGGGAGGCTACGGCAACGTCATCATGCTCGAGCATGAGGACAAATACACGACGGTTTACGGGCACCTTTCGCGTTTTGCGAAAGATGTGAATGCGGGAGACAAGGTCGAGCAGGGGCAGGTCATCGGCTATGTCGGCAGCACCGGTCTTGCCACCGGCCCCCATCTGCATTACGAATTCCGCGTCGGCAGCGAGCAGCGCAATCCACTGCGAATGACGATTCCTGACGCCAATCCCATTGCGCCAGGTACGCGGGCGGCCTTCCATCAGATCGCCAAGCCCTTGCTTCAGCGCCTCACGCTGTTGCGTGAAACGACGGTTGCTGCCTTGGAGTAACGACTTCAATTCCGCCAAATGGTATAGCGGAGCGGTTTGAAGAAGCGAGGGCTGTCGGGCCGGGTTTGGCTTGGCGAACGCAATCATTGCCGGCGAGCAGGGTTAGCACACCGCCCGATTCTTGGATCTGTCCTTATGGTCCCGGCGAGCCTCGCCTCAGGCTGAGAAAGACGAACCGCATCCGCAAGTTGAAGTCGCCTGAGGGTTCTTGATTACGAACTGCGCGCCCTCCAAGCCTTCCTGGTAGTCGATTTCCGCGCCCACCAGATACTGAAAGCTCATCGGATCGATCAAAAGCGTCACGCCGTTTTTTTCCATTGCGGTGTCGTCTTCATTCACGGCTTCATCGAACGTGAAGCCGTACTGGAACCCCGAGCAACCGCCCCCGGTAACGAATACGCGCAATTTAAGTTCTGAATTGCCCTCTTCATCGATCAGTTGCCTGACCTTGGCCGCGGCGCTGTCGGTAAATATCAAAGGGACTTCCGTCATAGCATTCATTGAGGCTCCTGCCGGTATGGGTGGTGGGTGGAGAAACGACTAGGATTCCAGACCCGATGCTGATTTGAAGGACACGATTTTATCCGAAGTCTCGTCACTGTGCACGAGCTTGCCTTGAACCACTGCGCCCTGCTGAATCTCCATGCTCTTGTAACAAACATTGCCTGTGACATTGGCCTTTACCTGCAGTTCAACGTACTCGGAAGCGTGAATAGAGCCGAGCACCGCGCCATTGATGACGACATTGGACACGCGGATTTCACCCTCGATCCTGCCGAGCTCACTCAGGACCAAAGTCGCCATGCTGCCATCAGCGACGGTCACATTACCCTTGACGCAACCATCGATCCGCAAGCCGCCGCTAAAATTGATATTGCCCTCTATCGTTGTTCCGGCGCCGATCAGGCAATCGATACGGCTTTGCGTCTTTTTTGCTTTCTTCTGAAACATGAGGACCTCGCTCAGGAAAGGTTAACGGTTTCCGTCAGTCGAGCCTCCGCTGCGCCTTTTTCGAAGATCCTCACTTGCAGGCTGTCGACTACAGAATCAGGAGATACCTTGAAGCTGCCTTCAATCCGCTGATAAAATTTGAAGTTCAGGTCTTGCGATTTGTCGTTTTCGACCGGAATCGCCATCACGACTTTCTTGCCATCCTGTTGCAAGCTCACGATGAATTTCACGCTGCCTTGAAAATCGCGCAATCGTTGCCCGCTTTGTGTCAGCAGCAAACGATATCGATATTCTCCGGGAAGCGTCTCGCGTTCCACCTTGAAGCGGTTCACGTTAATGCTGGAATCCTTGCCCGGAGGCGACATCAATGCCTTGAATACGGCAATATCCTCCTTGAGTACGGCATTTTCCAGCGCCACCGTCCTTACCTGCTTCGCCAAATCGCTCGCAGTCGCCCGCTCGACCTCCAGGTTGCGTTCAAACGCGGCTGCAGTATGACGTAGTTTTTCGTTTTCATCGGTTAGGCGCCGGGAGGTTTCGCTGACGTCAGTCATGGCGTTGAGCGGTTCGATCCGGACGGGGCTGCCGAATTGTCGGCCGATTACGAAAGAACCCCAAATCAAGCCCGTATTCACGGAAATAAGGAAGACGAATATCGTCCAGCGCAAATACCAGGGATAGCGTGCGCGTACCGCGACGTGGCGAGCAGAAATTCCAAAGCGTTGTTTAAGCGCTCGCATCATGGGACCGCTCGCATCATGTGACGGGTATCAATTCCAAACCCGTAATCTCGGGCAGACCGTAGAGTAGGTTCATGTTCTGCACCGCTTGGCCGGCAGCGCCCTTAGTCAAATTGTCTATCACGGATAGCACGACGACTACCTTCCCATCCTGAGGCTGATGTACGGCGATACGGCACATATTGGCTCCGCGCACCGAACGTGTCTCAGGGTGGCTTCCAGCCGGCATTACGTCAACAAAATGTTCATTAGCATAACGCCTTTCGTACACTTCTTGCAAATCTACTTTAACTTTGATTCGCGCATATAAACTGGCATGAATGCCGCGTATCATCGGCGTCAGGTGTGGCAAAAACGTCACGCTTACGGGCTTGGCGGAAACGCTGCTCAACCCCTGCGAAATTTCAGGCAGATGACGATGGCCGCCTGCGGCATAGGCTTTGAAATTTTCCGCCGCCTCACCGAACAGAGTGTGCAACTCTGCTTTGCGACCAGCGCCGCTTACCCCTGACTTGCAATCGGCAATCAGAAAATCCGCGTCAACCAGGCCGGCTTCGAGCAGGGGCAAAAAACCGAGCTGAACCGCGGTCGGATAACAACCCGGATTGGCGATCAGACGTGCGGTGCGAATCTTTTCGCGATTGAATTCAGGCAAACCGTAGACAGCTTCCGCCAACAAGTCGGGGCAGGCGTGGGGCATTCCGTACCATCGCTGCCACTCTTCGGCATCCTGCAAGCGGAAGTCGGCCGCGAGGTCGATAATGCGGACGCCGCGATCGAGCAGCGGCCTGACGCGCTGCATGCTGATTCCGTTAGGCGCAGCAAAGAATACCAGATCGCATTCCTCAAGCTTCGCCTCATGCGGAGCGGAGAACGAGAGATCGGATACCCCGCGCAGACTGGGGAAGATCGCATCAATGCGGATTCCGGCTTCCCCGCGCGAGGTGATAGCTGTCATGTCGGCGTTGGGATGGCGGGCGAGCAAGCGGATCAGTTCGATGCCCGTATAGCCTGTGCCGCCGACTATCCCGATTTTGATCTTCGATGTTTTCATAGGTCCATAATAAGCCTGCACGGGAAAAACAAAAAAGCCGCCTCGCGGGCGGCTTTTTTTTGCGAATGAAATCTTATCGCTTCGAAAACTGTTTGCGTTTGCGCGCCTTGTGCAGCCCGACTTTTTTGCGCTCAACCTCGCGCGCATCGCGTGTCACCAGGCCAGCTTTGCTCAGGACCGGTTTTAAGGCGGAATCGTAGCTGATAAGCGCACGCGCGATGCCATGCCGTACTGCGCCTGCCTGACCCGACTCGCCGCCGCCGAAAACATTGACCATGATATCGAATGTCGATAGATGATCCGTCAGCGTCAAGGGCTGGCGAACGACCATTCTTCCCGTCTCGCGAGAAAAAAAATCATCGACCAGTTTGTCGTTAACCGTAATCTTCCCTTTGCCGGGCCGCAGAAACACCCTGGCTACTGCACTTTTGCGTCGTCCGGTACCGTAATTTTGGTTGACTGGCATGTTCGAAATCAGACCTTGAGAGTTTGCGGCTGCTGGGCGGAATGAGGATGTTCAGCGCTGCGATACACCTTGAGTTTGCGGAGCATGGCATAGCCTAGTGGCCCCTTGGGCAGCATGCCCTTCACCGCCTTTTCGAGTACTCTCTGCGGGAAGCGAGCCTGCATTTTGGCAAAGCTCGTGGCGTAAAGGCCGCCAGGATAACCGCTGTGGCGATAGTAGATTTTGTCCTCGGCTTTATTGCCGGTCACCCGCAATTTTCCGGCATTGACGACCACGATATAATCACCGGTATCGACGTGAGGGGTGAATTCCGGTTTATGCTTACCGCGCAAACGGCGCGCTATCTCCGCGGCGAGGCGGCCCAGCACCAAATCCGTAGCGTCGACTAAAAACCAGCCTCGCTTGACTTCGAGGGGCTTGGCAGAAAAAGTTTTCATTTTGCGAAACAAACCGGGCGCGGGAAAGCCCGCAATTTTAGGCCAGAGGGCAGGAAGTGTCAAACACGCGACCTCGTCTTTACAGGTCCCCGCATTGCAGCGCATCACACAGTCAAGACCGCGTCGTTGCGCGATGCCGCTGCAATTTTCTCAACCAGTGTCCGGTAAATTTCACCCAAAAAAAAAGCGCAATCTAGCGATTGCGCTTTAATATCCGCCGAAGAGGGAGGATGGAGGAGACAACGGTCAACCTGAACAAGCGTTGACTAGCCATATTATGCCTGAATCTGGTCATGCCCGACAAGAGTTTTGTTGCACTGCCGCACCTAACTGAAGGAGGAAAGCTTATACATGAAAGCACGAATCGAATGGATGGATGGCGCAAGCTTTCGGGGTGAGACGGAAAGCGGTCATTCTGTCGTGATGGACGGGCCAAGTGAAGCCGGGGGCCGCAATCTGGGCCCGCGCCCGATGGAAACTGTCCTTCTTGGAACAGGTGGTTGCACTGCGTTCGACGTCGTTCATATCTTGAAAAAGAGCCGGCAGGCTATCACTGACTGTGTCGTGGAAATCGATGCCGATCGCGCTCTGAAAGACCCGAAAATTTTTACACGGATTCACTTCCACTTTGTCGTAACGGGAAAAAACCTGAAACAACAGCAGGTCGAACGGGCAATCGGATTATCGGCTGAAAAATACTGCTCGGCGTCGATCATGCTTGGGAAAACGGCCCGGATTTCTCACGATTTCGAAATCGTGGAAGCTCGGGAAGGCAGTTCCTGGACGGGCTAAATCCAAAACGCCGTTTTCGTCATGACTTTTGACCCCATTGTCATGACAAGTCGAATCGGTAGTGGCAGCGGCGCGCCGCCGTCAAGAAGGGCTTGGGTCGCGTGACGCGCTTCATCTTCCCGCATTTGATCCAGCACGGCGCGGCTTTTTCGATCGGAAGCCGGTAAACGACTGAGATGATCGTCAAGGTGACGGACGACTTGCCGTTCGGTTTCGGCAAGGAATCCCAGATTCCGCTTGTCTCCCAACGCTCCTGCCGTTGCGCCGATTATCAGAGAGCTTGCGTAAAACAACGGATTCAACAAACTGGTTCGGCCTCCAAGTTCCGCGATGCGATGCTGCGTCCAAGCCAAATGCTCGGTCTCTTCGTCGGCCGCTTTCGAGAGAGAACGCTGCAGTTCCGCATTGCGGGCAGTCAAGGCTTGCCCCTGGTAAAGCGCCTGAGCACAGACCTCGCCGGTATGGTTCACCCGCATTAGCGCGCCGGCAAGACGTTTTTCGGACTCGTCAAGCGGATCCTGCGGAATCTCCTTGCCGGGGACCGGCCGCGATGACGCAGGTTTACCAAACAGCGTGCGCAAGGCGCGATCGAAATGACCGATTAATTTATCCATCGCGGAACCCCATCTGTCTGGCGAGTATGGTTATCGGATGCAAAACTTCGAGCTGCATACCGGCGCTCCTTACGCCCCCCGCTAAATGCAACGCGCAGCCGATGTTGGACGTGCACAGGACCGTAGCAGCCGAGCTGCTGAGCGCCGCAATCTTGTCTTGCAATAACGAGTTGGCCATTTCGGGCTGGGTCAAAAAATAACTCCCTGCAGCACCGCAGCACATCTCGTTCCCCGCAAGCGATTCGATGGTTACGCCGGGGATGCGTTTCAAAAGCCGGTAGGGATGAGCGTGCCCACTCAGCTTGTTTCGCAGTGTGCAAGGGTCATGTACGACAATGGTTTTGTTCGAGGGCGCGATGGCGATTCCGTTCCAGCCATCCGAATCAGCTACAAAACGGTTGATGTCAGTACAGCCAGCGAGGTCTGATACCGCGTCGCGATTCGCGATTAAACCGGGCACGCAACCAGAAGCTGTGCTGACGACCGCCACCAGATCAAGCTTCGAAAAAGCGCGTACGTTCGCATTTTCCAGATCATTCGCCGATCCGGTTTCACCGGCATGGCGATGCAAAGCGCCGCAACAGCGTTGTTCGCGCGGAATACGGACGCCATAGCCTAGCCGGGTCAGTACGTAAATCGCCGCGCTTAGCGTTGCCGTATCGACGTTGCGTGCGACGCATCCGAGAAACAATCCCACATCGCCGCGCGAAGTCCCGGCAGCCGGATAATGTTCACGCCATACGATTCCTTTCGAAAGGCGCGGCAGTTGCTCGTCGAGTTTATCGACCCGCAGTTTGCGCAGCAGCCCGGAGCGTCCTGCCACTCGCTGCACGCCACTAAGCTGATACACCCGAAGCATGCTGGCGAAGCGACTCATCCAAACCGGATGCGACAACAAGCCGAAGGCCAGTTTCCGCAGCAGGCGTTGCGGCAGCGTGCGTCGCCGCAAATTTTCTTTTTGCGAGCGGGCCTGGTTTAACAGCGTTCCGAAAGAAACCTGATTTGGACAGGCGGCTTCGCATGCGCCGCAATTCAGGCAGAGATCGATATGCTCGTCATACCGCTTATTAGCCGGTAGGCGTCCCTCGGCAACAGCCCTGATCAGGGCTATACGACCGCGCGGGGAATCCGCTTCGGACAACGTTTTCACGTAGGTTGGACAATGCGGCACGCAAAGCCCGCACTGAACGCAGCGATCAGCAAGCGCGATCAAATCAGGCGCGGCCAAATTATTGCCGCTGTTCGCTGAGGGCGGTAAATCGCTGATCTGCATGCCGGGATTATCGCACACGACCCAATGAAAAACGGGCACCCGAAGGTGCCCGCATTACCGCCCCTACGGGCGATTTAGGCCTTGACTAGAATGCGTGTCTGACGCCGAGCGCGAAACCGCTGGGATCGGAACCTACGCCGGCGCCGGCTAACGCATTTATACCGAAGTTGTACTGTGCGAGCCTCTCGTTATCGATGTAAGTATACAGCACGTAAACGTCGGTGCGCTTCGAGAAGCTATGGCTATAGCCTACCGCAGCAGCCTGACCGGCAAGCCCAGCCGTGCTGCATGCCACCCCGTTCGCCTTGCAATCTCCGCCGAAGCCTTTACCCCACGAAACGCGTATCGTTCCCGGCCCGATTTTATGCAGCAAGGAAGCATACAGTGCCTCCCGGTTGTATTCAGTCACAGCGCCCGCCGCGGTTTGGCCAACCTTATACTCGAGCCGTTCGGCAATCACGTTGAAGGTCGTCGTACCGAAGAAGGTATAGCCGACACCTGCCTTAAAGCCGCGGTCGTTCGACCCTTGATTGGTCGCCGAAGGATTTTGCAAGGCATTGTTGGTCAGACCGAAAAGGCCGAAATAGTCCTTGTGGTGCTCGTAGGTCAGATTCGCGTAGATCGGGCCGTTTTCGTACAATACGGCGCCAGACGCGATGGTCGGATTGATATTCGGGTTAGCGTTATCGGCAGACCGTTGCTCGTTTGCCGAATAGGCCAAACGCGCCGACAAGCCGGCGAAGGCTGGCGTCCAGTACTGCACGCTATTGCCTTGGCGACGGTCGAACGAAGCGTCAGGAGCGCCCGAGACAGCCGCGGCAGTTGTGATAGTCGTAGCCGGGACAGTAGGAACAGTCACCGTCACCGCAGGCGCACCGACGCGCCCGCTTTGCGTCGTCGTCGCGACTCCGAAGCCGGGTGTTCCATAAATCGTATCGCCATTGGCAATGCCCGTTGCATACCATGCATCCTGGCGCAGGGTAACGAATTTATATGGCGTATCCCAGAGACCGTAGAACACCGTGCCCCACGGACCGGTCAAGCCTAAGTTGCTATTTCGTCCGCCGAGATTACCGCCGCCGGAGTCAATGTTGAGGCCGGACTCAAGTTGAAAAATCGCCTTCAAACCAGCTATGCCCAGATCTTCCGTACCGCGAAACCCGATGTTCGACGAGTTGGAACTTACGCGGTTGCGTGATGTGAGGTCCGCGGCATTGCCAGCAGCGGGAGCACCGACCAAGCTGTTTCCTGCACCGCCAACCGTCGCATGGTCGCGTTCGACGTTCTCGAGATCGACGTTGAACGTCCCATAAATGACAACGTTGCTGCCTTGCGCATACGCGGCCAGCGGTGCCGCAAAGGCAGTTGCAACCGCCCACGCCAGCAATTTCTTGTGCATGAAATTCTCCTTTAGAATTAATACCGTCAGGGTGCCGCACCTTGCAAAGCCGCGCTTCGCGCCCCTATAAAATTCTGAACTTCTTTCTGAATCGAGAAGCCTAGGCAAATTCTCCCAAATTGGCGTTCGCCATAGCAAGCGATTTATGGGAAATCAATAAGATAAACAAACAAGTGTTGCTTTTCTGCAACATCGCTCGGAAATAACTTGGCCGGGCTATTCAGTGGAAAAACCTGGCGAGTTCGGCGCCGGGGTCGGGGTGGCGCATGAGCGCCTCGCCGATTAAAAAGCAGTGGATCGAATGGGCGCGCATCAAAGCGACGTGTTCGGGCGAGGCAATACCGCTTTCGGTAACGATGATCCGATCGGCGGGAATCCCGGTCGAAAGATGGAGCGTCGTATCGAGATTCGTTTCGAAGGTCCGCAGATTCCGGTTGTTGATTCCGATCAGCGGCGTTGCGAGCTGCAGCGCCGATCCCAGTTCGGCGCGATCATGAACCTCGACCAGCACTGCCATACCGAGGCACCGCGCCACATCTTCAAGCTCGCGCATCTGCTCAAGGCTGAGGACGGCGGCGATCAGCAGGATGCAGTCCGCGCCTAGGGCGCGCGCCTGATAGACCTGGTATGGGTCGATCACGAAATCCTTGCGCAACACCGGCAGCAAGCACGCGTCGCGCGCCAACTTCAAATGCTCATCGCTGCCCTGGAAAAACGCGCGATCCGTCAACACCGAAAGGCAGGCTGCGCCGTTTTGTTCGTAGGCGCGGGCGATTGCCGCGGGGTCGAACAGATCGCGCAGCAGGCCCTTGCTCGGACTGGCGCGTTTGATTTCGGCTATGACGGCAGCGCGGCCGGCTGCAATTTTCGCGCGCAAGCTCGCGACGAAATCTCGTGCAGAAGGCGCTGCTTCCGCTTCGCTGCGTACGGCCGCGACTGGTTTAACGGCGCGCGCAGCCGCGATTTCGTCCGCTTTTACCTCGGTGATTTCGCGCAGGATGTCGGACAAAGAACGAGACTCGCGTCAGGCCGCTGCGCTGAACTCGACCAGTTGCCGAAGTTTGGCGCGAGCCGCGCCGCTTTCGAGCGCAGTGCGCGCCTTGGCCACGCCGTCTTCGAGTGTCGGGGCAATGCCGCTGACATAGATCGCGGCGCCGGCGTTGAGCGCGACGATGTCGCGCGCCGGACCAGGCCGGTTGTCGAGCGCAGAGAGCAACATTGCTTTTGCCTGCTCACGATCCGGCACGCGCAACGCTGCGGGATCGGCCGCGGAAAATCCGAATCGCTGCGGATTCAGCGCATATTCGGTGATTGCGCCGCCTTTGAGTTCAGCGACATAAGTCTCCGCGCCGAGCGATATTTCGTCGATGCCATCGGCGCCGTGCACGACCATCACATGACGGCTGCCCAGCATCTGCAGTACGCGCGCCTGGATGCCGACGAGATCGGGATGAAATACGCCCATTACCTGATTGACGGCGCCCGCGGGATTAGTGAGCGGCCCCAGAATATTGAACAAGGTCCGCACCCCCAGCTCGCGTCGCACCGGCGCCGCGTGCTTCATCGCGCTGTGATGATTGGGCGCGAACATGAAGCCGACGCCGATTTCACGAATCGATCGCGCGACCTGCGCCGGACTCAGGTTGACATTGACGCCCAAGGCTTCCAGCACGTCGGCGCTCCCGCAACTCGATGAAACCGAACGACCGCCGTGTTTCGCGACTCTGGCGCCGGCCGCGGCTGCGACCAGGGCAGAGGCGGTCGAGATATTGAACGTGTGCTGAGCGTCGCCGCCGGTACCGCAGGTGTCGACGAGATGCGGTAGGTCGCCGACGTCTACCTTGGTCGCGAATTCCCGCATCGCGGCGGCCGCTCCCGCGATCTCCGCGACGCTCTCCTTTTTTACCCGCAAACCGAGCAGGATTCCGGCGATCTGCGTCGGCAGCACTTCGCCGCGCATGATTTGACGCATGAGGTCGAGCATCTCATCGTAGAACAGCTCGCGGTTTTCGATCAGCCTGTTGAGTGCGTCCTGCGGCTTCATCCGTTTTACCTGTCTATGACAATCGCATTAACCGCGCAGAAAGTTTTCCAGCAGCTTGTGGCCGCTTTCGGTCAGGATCGATTCCGGATGAAACTGCACGCCTTCGACCGGCAAGGTTTTGTGGCGCACTCCCATGATTTCGCCATCGGCCGTCCACGCCGTGATTTCCAGACAGTCCGGCAGGCTTGCGCGCTCGATGACGAGCGAATGATAGCGGGTGGCGATAAAAGGGTTCGGCAGCGTCCGAAACACCGACGTCTGGTGGTGATGTATCGGAGAAGTCTTGCCGTGCATCAACTGCCTGGCGTGAACGATTTTGCCGCCAAATGCCTGGCCTATGCTCTGGTGGCCGAGGCAGACGCCGAGGATAGGAAATTTACCGGCGTAGCGCTCGATCAGCGGCACCGAAATACCGGCCTCGTTCGGCGTACACGGCCCCGGCGAAATGACGATGTGCTCCGGCTGCATTGCGCCAACTTCATCCAGCGTGACCTCATCGTTGCGCACGACGCGGACCTCCTGCCCCAGCTCACCAAGATACTGCACCAGGTTGAAGGTGAAGGAATCGTAATTGTCGATCATCAGCAGCATA
>JACDAM010000217.1 GCA_013695435.1 Burkholderiales bacterium
GTCTGCTTTGTCGCGCCGCTCGTGAATGGAATGACCATTCACTTCGCGCCGCTTCGCACCCGGAGACAGGCGCAGCCTGGGCTTCGCCATCTGCGCGTGCATCCCGCAAAGTCCCGTCGCGACCGCGAAGGACTTAATCAGAGGTTCCTTAACCAGACCGAATATCCTCGCGCTTGCTTACACGAAGCTTACGCGAGCACGAGTTTCCTCTTTCGAAGCATCGTTGACAAGGTGCCCCGGGGAACCTAGGTCGGTCGGAGCAGCGCGTTGATCTTGCCGACGAGGTCCATGGTCGAGAACGGTTTCGTGACGTACAGGTCGGCGCCTATCGCCAGGCCCTTGTTTACCTCGGCGTCGCGTCCCTTTGCGGAGAGCATGACGATCTTGATGTCTCGCCAGTCGTCGCGCTCGCGCATGCGCATGCATACTTCATAGCCGCTCTTCTGCGGCATCATAACGTCGAGCAGCACGAGGTCGGGATGGCATGCCTCGATCAGCCTGAGCGCTCCTTCGCCGTCGTGCGCGACCTCCACTTCATACCCGTTGCGCCGCAAGAGAAACTCGAGCGCCGCGACGATGTTCGGCTCGTCGTCGGCTATCAGGATTTTCTTGCTCATAGTGCGGCTCCGATCGGCAGGGTGAATGAAAAGCGCGCACCGCTTCCAAGGCTGCTTTCCACCCACATTTTACCGCCAAAATGCTCGACGATCTGGCGGCTGATATACAGGCCAAGTCCGCTGCCGTGGGGCTTACCTGTGAGCGTGTCGCCTACCTGATGGAATTTGCTGAATATGGCGTCATGGTCCTCCGGGCTGATCCCTCGACCGTTGTCGCGTACCTCGATCCACAGATGGCCGTCACGTTCGGACAGCACGATCTCGACCCAGCCATTCGCGCCGTCACAGAACTTGACCGCATTCGAGAGAAGATTGAGCATGACCTGGAAGATGCGGTCAAGATCTACGGTCACGGTCGAGACTTTCTCGGGAAGGCGCGCCTCGACCTTGATATTCTTCTCCCTGAAGAGCTGGTCCATCGCGGCGAGCGTGTCCGAGATGGCCTCCCTCATATCGACCTGAGACTCGACCCAATCTGCCTTGCCCGACTCGATCTTGGCCAGGTCGAGGACCTGGTTGATGAGTCTTGTCAAGCGCTCGGCCTCCTTGGCAATGATGCCGAGAAACTTCTTGCGCTGCTCAGCCTCCACGTCGGGCGCCTCGAGCAGGATCTCGGTGAAAGCCCGGATCGAGGTCAGCGGCGTGCGCAGCTCGTGGGTCACCGTCGAGACAAAATCATCCTTCAGATGATCGAGTTCTTTCAAGCGCTCGTTGGCTTCGCGCAATTCCGTTGTCGCCGATTCTAGCTCCTGCGATTTCTGCTCGAGCTTGTGACTGTATTCGATGAGCTGCGAAGCTTCATCGAGCATGCCCATCACTTCTTCGATCCCCAATTCTTCCTCTTTCACGACCGACGCCACCATGATGCGGGCGGAAGCCGAGCCGATCGCGCCCGCCAACTGCGTCTCGGTGAAGTTGACAAGTTGAGCGTCGGCGTCGAGCGCCTCGCGCGGCCAGTTGATTCCGCGGCGCTCGGCATAGCCCGCAAATGCGTCATCCGCGCGCACCTTGCCGACGAAACGGGAAAGCAGCGCGTGCAATCCCGGCGCCGATGCGGTCCCTTGCCAGAAGCGCGAGCCGCCGCCTTCGCGCTTAAACACGTCGACGAACAACGAGGCCTGCGACAGTTCCGTAGCGCTTTGGCGGGTGAACAGCGACACGGCGACATAAGCGCCGACGTTAGCGAGCATGCTCCACAACATCGCATGGGTGATCTTGTCGAGCCCGGAAAGACCGAACAACTGGTTGGGCTTCAGAAGATCGATTCCAAACATTCCCTCGGTCAAAAACGCGGAGGAAAGCCATCCCGATTGGGCGAACGCGGGCAGCATCAGCGTATACATCCAGACCGCGAATCCGGTCAACAGCCCGGCGAACGCGCCGGCCTGAGTGCCGCCTTTCCAGTACATTCCGCCCAGGAAGGCGGGAGCGAACTGGGCGACCGCAGCGAACGAGATCAAACCGATCGCCACCAGCGCATAAGCTTCTCCCGCCACCCGAAAGTACAAATATCCGAGCAGCACCACCAGCAGAATCGCGCCGCGGCGTATGCCGAGCAAAACGCCGCTCAAATCCCGGCGCTCGGTCAGCCGCAGACTTTTCAGTCGCAGCAGTACCGGCATCACCACGTCGTTGCAAACCATGGTCGACAAGGCGATGGTTTCGACTATCACCATTCCGGTCGCGGCCGAAAGTCCGCCGACGAAAACGAGCAGCGCCAGTACTTGTTGCTGCTCTGCCATGGGAATCGTGAGCACAAAAGTGTCGGGGTCCACTTTCGCGTCGGCGAAGTGCATAAGCCCGCCGAACGCGATCGGCAACACAAAAATATTGATTGCGAGCATGTAGACAGGGAACAACCAGATTGCCTTGTTGATATGCTTCTCGTCGACGTTTTCGACCACCGCGACCTGAAACTGGCGCGGCAGAAAAATGATCGCGAGCATGGACAAAATGGTGAGCCACACCCAGCTCGCGTAGCTTCCTGCAGCACCTTCGAGCGGAGTGAACAGCCTGGCCAGATCCGGAATCGCGGCGGCGCGGTTGAAGAGGTCGCCGAATCCGTCATACATCCAAAAGGTGACGAACATGCCGACCGCCAGGAACGCAAGCAGCTTGACCAAAGACTCGAAAGCGATGGCCGCGACCATGCCTTCGTGCCGCTCCGCCGCGTCGAGGTGCCGGGTGCCGAACAAGATGGTGAAAGCAGCGAGCAGCACGGCAACGTAAAACGCCGTATCTTCGAGCAGCGGGATGGCGCCGACGCTGGTCGGCATGACGATTTCGGGATACTGCAGCAGAATGGTCACGCTGTTGGAAACCGCTTTGAGCTGCAGCGCGATGTAGGGCACAACCCCGATCACCGCGATGATGGTGACCACTCCCCCGAGAACGGTGCTCTTACCGTACCGCGAGGCGATGAAATCGGCGATAGAAGTGATGCGATGCGTTTTCGCAATGCGGATGATTTTGCGTAACACATACCACCACAGCGCGACCATCAGCGTCGGGCCGAGGTAAATCGGCAGGAAGCCGACGCCATTGGCGGCGGCGCGTCCGACGCTGCCGTAGAAAGTCCACGACGTCGCGTAGACTCCGAGCGACAGCGAGTAGATGTAGGGGTTGGCGATGATGCTGCGCCCGGCATCGGCGCGCTTATCGCCGTAATAGGCAATGGCGAACAACAAACCCAGGTAGGCAAACGATACCGCGACAATTACTTCGCCCTGAAGCATGCCGGCTTTCCAGTCATGGGCGTCTGTTGCGAAACCGCGTCAGGTTTCCGACCGCGGACGGACTATGGTGACGCTGCACGGCGCTTCCGCGACGACTTGGGCGCGTACGCCCCGGAACAGGCGCGTTCCGCCTCTGCGGAACGCGCCCATCAGTATGTGCTCGACGTCGTTTATTTTGGCGTAATCGATCAGCGCTGCAGCGGGTTTTTCGGACTCCAGCACGTGGTAGGTCAAGCGCTCTTCGGGCAATTCTAGCGGCTTGGCCCAGCGCCGCAAGTTCACCAGATGCTTGATATGGCGGCCGGTAGGCGTGTCGTCGGAAAGCGCCGCCGCGGGCGGCACCGCGGTCACGCAGGCGATGCGGCATTGATCGTCGGCCGCGATCAGGCGCCGCGCTGCATCGCGCATTGCTTCGAACAGCGTCTCATCGGTCTGTGTGGGCGTGATCGCGACCAGTACGATAGGCGCGGGGCCGATCCGGATCGATGGCGGCGGGCATGGCGCGGGCTCGAACCGTCTGGCTTGCACCCGCCGCCGGATCAGCGTCCCCAAGCCGGCGCGGCGGCGGCGTGAGCCGCGTTCGGTGAGCTCGACCTGCGCGGGATTGGCGAGGTCGAAAGCGACTCGCGCAGCGGAGGCATAGCGGTCGCGGGCGTCGATCTCAAGACAATGCAGGATGATCTCCTGCAGCCACTCTGGCGTCCCGGCAACCAGCGCACGCGGCGGCACCGGGTCGCGATAAAGGCGCTGGCGCAATTGGGAGAACGTTTTGGGTTTACCGAACGGAAACTGTGTCGTGGCGAGATAATAAAGGATTGCTCCGAACGCGAAGATATCGCTGCGAGGATCGCAGCGCACGCCGAGCACCTGCTCGGGCGCCATGTACACCCAATTGCCGACCGGGGTGCGCAACTCCTCCGCGAGCAAGTCGGGATAATGGGCGTGATGCGCCAGTCCGAAATCGATCAGCACGGCCGCGCCGCTAGGGCGATACAACACGTTGGTCGGCTTCAGGTCGAGATGCACAACATCCTGCCGGTGAAGATCGTGCAGCGCCAACCCAAGCGCGGAACCTGCGCGAGCGATCTCCTCCGGGGGCAACGGAGCCCGGTCCACCCAGTCGTCCAGCCTTGGGCCCTCGACAAACTCCATGACCAGGTACGGCGTGGTTTCAACATCCCCGAAAGCCACCAAGGTCGGATGATGCGGACTTTGCGGGAGCGCGCCCAACACCATACGGCAGACCTCGAAGCTGATGACGTTGACCGCACGCTCCCCGGCGCCAAGCCGCGGAATCTTCATGACCAGCGGAAGCGGGCCGTCCGGCCCCATCAACCGATAGATCGATGCCATGCTGCCGGTATGGAGCAGTTCGCCCAGGCAAAAGCCGTCGATCTCGCTTCCCGGGGCCGGCGGATCCATTACTCAGCGTTCAAGCCGTCGCGCCAGCCGTTCGGGAAGCCCGGCGATGCGAATCTTTTGCGCGGCCGCGTCATAGTCGTAGGCAACGCGAAAAAAGGTCAGCCGCGACCGCTCCAGGTCGGCCAGCGCATAACACGCCTTGTTGCTGCGGCCCCTGGGCTGGCCAACCGAGCCGACGATGGCCAGCCACCGGCGGTGTTTTCCGGCAGGAATGGGAGTCCCGGGAACGGGCTGGAAAGGCATCGGGCGCCCGTCAGCGCCCATGTAGTACAGCCTCTGTTCATGCACGTGTCCGCAAAAAATGTAATCGGCATTTCCGGCCCTGATGCTCAGTTCGGCCTCCGTCAAAGTGGTCACGTAAATCCACTGCCCGGGGGCGGCGGCGCTGGCGTGCACGAACAATAGATTGTCGTCCCTGACCGTGAGCGGCAGGCCGGCGAGAAAGGCGCGCTGCCGGTCGCCGAGCTGGGTCTGAGTCCACGCGATGGCGGCCTGCGCATGGGCGTTCAGGGTATCGTCCGGACGACCCATCGCCGCTGCGTCATGGTTGCCGAGTACCACCACTGCGCCCTTCGCCGCATACCGCTCGACCAGATCGAGCACGGCGACCGGATCCGCCCCGTAACCCACCAGGTCGCCGAGAAATGCGTACCGATCCGCACCCATCGCCTGGGCGTGCGCAATGCAGGCGGTAATCGCCTCCAGATTGCTGTGGATGTCAGCGAACAGGGCCAGCTTCATCGGGCGGTTCGCCGACGATGATGTCACGCTTCCGCAGGCGCCTCGAGGCGGTAGCCGAGACCGCGGACCGTCGAAATCTTGATGCCGCCGGACTCCAGCTTCTTGCGCAGCCGGTGCACGTAGACTTCGATCGCGTTGGTGCTGACCTCCTCGCCCCACTCGCACAAGTGCTCGACGAGATGGTCCTTGGCCACCCATCGCCTCGGGCGCTGTAAAAACATCTCGAGCAGGGAGAGCTCGCGCGCGGACAGCTGAAGGCGTTCGCCACGGAGCTCGGCGACGCGGCCTACTTGATCAAAGCTTAGCTGCCCATGCTTGATAAGCGTCGGCGCGCCGGACATGCCGCGCCGCATAAGCGCGCGCACGCGTGCCGCGAGTTCCGCGAGCTGAAACGGCTTGGCGAGGTAGTCGTCGGCGCCGGCATCCAGGCCGCGTACGCGGTCTTTTACGCTGTCGAGTGCGGTGAGCATGAGCACCGGCAGCCGTGAGTTGCGCGCGCGCAGGCGCTTGAGAACTTCGAAACCGCAGAGCTTCGGCAGGCTGATGTCGAGAATCAGCAGATCGAACTCGCTGGTATCGAGGGCAGTATCGGCTTCGCTGCCATTCTTGACCCAGTCGACCGCATAGCCCGACTGGCGCAGGATGCGGCGCAACGCAACCGCGAGTGCCAGGTCGTCTTCCGCGATCAAAATGCGCATCGGCCTCCTCCCTGCGTGAAAGGCCTTCCACGAGGCCAGTCTAGCAAAGAAAAGAGGCCGGCAGCAGTTGTCGCGGAATCATGCGATCGCCGGCTACGGCGCGCTTTCGATCACATACGCGAAAGCGGCAATCAGCAAAGCCCAGGCGACGAAGATGTAGGTGTACAAGAGTGGTATCCCGATCACGTCGCTGCTTTGATTGAAAATATAGAGCAGCGGATAGTTGAACAGCAGGACGCCGAAAAAGAAAAGCACCACCAGGCGTTGGCCGATTGCGCCGTGTCCAGTCATATCAGCGGATCGATGAAGGCATGAAGAAGCGAATGATAAGCCCCTCTGCCGCGAGGCGCCACGAGCACAAGCTGCTGACGATGCGCACCGGGGTAGTCATGGCTGACCCGGCGCGTACTCATGGGTATTATCCACCATGCTAATGCAAATCCCGCGCATGAAAACATCGTGCAGCAGCCAAACATCCATTAAGATCAGCAAACGCGGTCGAGTCACCCAAGCGCCCGTCGTGCGTATTGCGATGCGCGCCTCGGCAATACCGCGCAAACACTTCTGCCGGAACAAAATCAGGAGGGAAGCATGCATAAGTCGGCTCTGGTCCTTCTGATCCTTCTCTTCTCTTTGCTGCTTGCTTCGTGTTCTCGGGAAGCGCCGATCGAAGAAAAAAAAGCGAAGCCGGCCGCGCACAAGTCTACGCAAGCGTCTAATCAAGAGAAGCGCGACGCCGACAAACTCGACATCAATAGCGCGAGCGAGCAGGAACTGACCGCCTTGCAGGGGGATCGGGGAAGCGCGAGCAAAATCGATCATCCGCGGCCGTCCGTGGGGCGCGAAAAACGAACTCGTCGACATAGGCATATTGCCGCAAACGACTTAGACAGAATCAAGGAAGAAATCATCGCGCGGCAGAAGTGAGCCGCGTCTGCCATGCCGAAAGGAAGCGAAGCCGAGTTGCTTATGGTCGCTTGTGAGGGCCGCAAGATCGCGATCTCGAATCCACACAAGTGCTTGTCCCCGAACCGGGATACTCGAAATCCGATCTCGTTCACTACTACCTGGCGCTACCAAACGGGTCGCCGAGGGTGGGCGGCGCGGCGCCGACGGTCGACCGAAAGCGCCCGAATGTCGCGCGGTCCCTGGCTGGAGTCGAAAAAATCATCATCATCGCTGTTTGGGAAGATCAAACGGCGTCGCCGGCGCCTGCCCTGCACCCGTCTCTCCCCCGCCGCACGGTTGGAATGAGTGTAAACAGACCTACCAGGCAGGCTGTTAAAAAACTACTGCGCTTGCCAATACGTCGTTACTCAGGGCCTCAAAACGAAGTTTCGGTGGAGACTAACCTTAGGTTATGTCGTAACTAAAATGCTCATATATTCCCATATGCATTCCGCTTTCTAGGCCCGCAGCACCTTGTCTTGGCTGCGCTCGCTACATTTTTCAACAGTCTGCTAAGTCTTGCCCATCTGCGCTTTTCTGTAGGCGCTCAGATGCCGCAGCGCTTCGCGGGCACGGCCTTGCTGCTCGTAGAGAAGCCCGAGGTTGTAATGCGCGTCGGCGAAGTTGGCATCGGCTTCAAGCGCGCTTGAGTAGGCGGCGATGGCGTCCGTTCGACGCCCCAGGTCCTCCAGCAGAACGCCGAGGTTGAATCGCGGCAGCGGATCGCCCGCGCAGTGGCGGATGGCCTTTTCGTAAACCGCTTCGGCTTCAACCAACTCTCCGCCTTCATGCAGCATGCGGCCGAGGTTGATCAGGGCTCCGCAATATCGCGGATCCGCCTGGATTGCGCAACGGTAGCATTGCATCGCCTGCATGGGCTCCTGGTCTTCCTTTTCGATTCCTTCCCGGAACCACTCTTCGGCGCTTGCCGCGGCCTTCTCGACAGGCTGTAGAAAGCTCAAGCTGCCGCTTGCCGTCACTTCAAAATCGAACACGCATTGACCGGAATGCGGCTCCCATTGCGCGTCCCCGTGGCGTACCAGAACCCGATTGCCGCGCGCGCTGATGCGCAAACCGGTGATCGGAATTTCGGCCGGTATCTGCTCGCGCAGCTTTTTCAGCGAACAGGAAACCGTCCGTGCCGATATTTTGGCGGAGGCCAGGCCTTGCGCCGCGCGCATGACAATGAGGTCTTGAAAGGTGAAACGGTACTCGCGGCGCTTGCCCAATGCGGGCTCGACGAAACCGGCCTGGATAAAGCCGGCGATGACCGAACGCGTGAGGCCGGCGATTTGCTGTACTTCGCGCAGCGTGTAGCTGGTCATGCGCTTGTCATGCGCTAATTTGCGAGAGCGACGCAGGAAACGAGAGCTATCCTTTGCCGGCCTTCTTGCGCTCCGCAGCCTGCGCGGGCGCGCGCCTGGCTGCTTTGCGCGGTTGCGCCGGCGCGGCTGCCGACCTGGACGGTTTCGCAGCCACGGCTTTGGCAACGCTTTCGCGCAAAGCCTGCATGAGGTCGATAACCTGACCGGCCGGCGCCGGCTCGCTTGTCGAGATGGAAATTTGCTCGCCTTCGATTTTCTTTTCAATCAGCGTCTGCACGCGCTTTTTGACGTCGTCCTGATACGTGCCAGGGTCGAATTGGTCTACGGAAATCTGATCGATCAACTGCACGGCAAGCTTGAGCTCCGCATCCTTGACCTCGGCCTTGTCGATGCCGACGTCGGCGATCGTGCGCACCTCGTCAGCGTAAAGCAGTTGCTGCATGACCAGCCCATCGGCGACGGGCCGAATCTGCACGATGTACTGCTTACCGCGAGCCGCGTAACGCGCCAATGCGCTGCGCCCGGTTTGCCGCATGCCCTCGGTCAGAAGCGCATACGGCTTCGCCCCCCCTTTGTCGGGGCCGAGATAGTAGGCCTTGTCGTAGTAGACGGGATCGATCGTCTCGGATGGCACGAACTCGGCGATCTCGATCGTGTTCGTGCCTTTTTCTTCCATCTCCTTCAGTTCCTCCGGCGTGAACGTCACGTACTGATCCTTGGCGAATTCATAGCCCTTGATCATGTCAGCGCGCTCGACCAGCACATCTTCCTTGATGCAGATGTATTGCTGCTTCAGCCGCGAGCCGCAATTTTTGTGCAGAAGATTGAACGAAATGGCGCCGGAAGCCTGCGTCGCCGAATAGAGCTTGACCGGAATCGAAACGAGGCCGAACGAGATGGTAAGTGATGCGATCGCGCGCGCGGGCATGTAGGCTCTCCTGGAGATGGGTCGTTACGATGACGATTCTAATGCCAGTGGGCTCGAACGGCTACGCCGTTTCGCGAGTCCATTTGCCCGCCGCGTCGGCCTATTTCTCTATCAAGGCCTGTCGCATCCCTGCTTCCTTGTCGATCAGGCCGCGGCGCTCGACCATGATCGGCGGGCTCGCTACCGTGCAGCCGGTGGTGCAGCATTTCCCCGGCTGTTTGTTGGACGTGATTGCGCGCCGCGGATCATCGACCAGGCCGCGCCCCAGCAAACGTTCGACCAGTTCGACCTTGTTGCCGATCGGGTAATTGCGATAGATCTCCCGCTTCATCGCGGCCGGAGAACCGCCCCCGTGCAGGCTGATCACCGAATACCAGCCGCCCTGGTACGATGCTGTCAAGTCTTCCATGAAGCGCGCCGCTTGTATACGTTTGTCATAAGGCACATCCGGATTCGCCCGCAATACGTCTGCCAGATTGGCGGCGGTTTCCGGGTTGTGATCCTCATCCGGGCCCGGCAACGTAACGATCAGCCCACCCGAAACATAATGAGCGATGCGCTGCATGTCGTAGATCTGTGTCGCCAGCAGCAGTTTGCCGATGTTGGAGAAAACCGGGTCCGGCATCCAGGTGTTGGAATCCGCATCGAGCGTCGCATAGACGGAGGCGGCGACGCCGCACGCAAAAAAGCCTTCCGTAATCTTGATCAGCTCGACCATCTGATCGCGCAGATGGGTTTCGTTTTCCGGATCGAAACCGTTGGCTTCGCACATCAGGGCGCCGGCGCCGATCAGCAGATCGCCGAAACCGGCGCGCGCGCCAATGCAGCTATGGCGGTGGTGCGTTGCATAACTTTGGGTCATATAGCCGGAGTGCTCCCACTCATCGGCATAGAACACGCGCTGCCACGGCACGAAAACCCTGTCGAATATCAGCACGCCGGTCGATTGACCGTACTTGTTGCTGAACAGCGCGGATTTTTCACCCGGACGTCCGGCCGGCCGCGCGACGATCGTCAATCCCGGCGCATCGCATGGGACCGCGCAGCAAATCGCGAATGCCGCATCCTGCTCCGTCATATTGCGGCATGGCATGACCAGAAACTCATGCATATAAGGCGCGCCGGTCACGATCGCCTTGGCGCCGGAAATGACGACGCCTTTCGCGTTGCGCTCGACGATGTGCACATACGTGTCCGGATTGGCCTGCTGGTGCGGCCGTTTGCTGCGGTCGCCTTTGGCATCGGTCATGGCGATGCCGACCGCCAGATCGCGCTCCTGCGCTTCGTGCAGATAGTCGAGGAAATTCTGGCTATGCGATGTGCCCTTGTCGGCATCGATACGATGCGTCGCCTGGTAAATCGCATTGAACGCGTCATGCGCCAGATAACGCTGCGCGCAGCCGGTTTCCTGGCATAGCAAACGCACCGCCTCGAGCTTGTTCAGAAGATCGCTGCTGCTGGAATTGATGTGCAGCATGCGGCTGATCTTTTTACCCGAACTGTGCTGTGTCGCCAGCATAAGCGGCGCGTATTCCACTTTGAGCGCGTAATCGTAACTGACGCCGAGTGCTGCAATTCCCGGCGCGAACGCCGGCTCATCGGCCACCGATTCCACACGCCTGCCGTCGAGATACACGACGGGCTTGTACCGCCGCAGCGAGTCGCGGTATTCCCCGGATGTCATCAACATTTCTGTCTCCTTGATTCAATCCATAGTCGAATAAATTGGGAGCCTCTACGATTTAAATAACGGCAAGCAAGCGATGCGGCGTTCTCAGTTCGACACCGCGGAAAGAAACGCAAGCCCCCATCCGACGCCGAAACCATTCACCTCGGACGTTACCGCGCCCAGCCCGCCCTTGCAATTGCTCGCCGACAAATCCATGTGCAGCCATGGCAAATCGTCGATGAAGCGATGCAAAAAGCGCGCGGCAAGGATGTGATCGGCTCCGCCTTCCAAGGTGCATTGCTTGATATCGGCGATGCTGCTGTCGAGCGCGGGCTCGTAATCGGCATCGAGCGGGAAGCCGCACAAGCGCTCGCCGCTTTGTCTGCCGGCGGCAATCGCGCGCGCCATCAGGTCGTCGCGATTACTGAAGATGCCCGAATAGCGCGCGCCGAGCGCGGTCGCCATGCTGCCTGTCAAGGTAGCGAAATCGACGATCATTCGCGGCTTGTCGCGCGCGGCGAGATTCAGGGTATCGGCGAGCACCATGCGGCCTTCGGCGTCGGTGTGGACGATTTCGATCGTGGTGCCGTTGAGCGCGGTGACGACATCGTTCTGTTTGTACGCGTGCGGGCCGATGTGGTTTTGCGCGAGCGCAAGCCAGCAATCGATGTTGACCGGCAGCCCGGCATGCTTCGCGGCGACGAGGATGCCGAGCGCTACGGCCGAGCCATTCATGTCTTCGTGCATGCCATTCATGTAGCGGGCGGGTTTGAGGTTGTGGCCGCCGGTGTCGAAGCAGATTCCTTTGCCGACCAGCGCGATGGTTTCCTTGCCGGCGGCATGCTGGTAGCGCAGGCGGACAATGGCCGCGTCGGCGTCGGCGCTGCCTTGGGCGACCGCGACGAAGGCGCCCGCCCCCATTTCGCGCAATTCGTCGAGCGTGTATTCGCGGTAATCGAAACTATGCTCATCGGCGAGCTGGCGCACGCGTTGGCGATACAGCCCCGGCGTCAGCTCATTCGGCGGCAGAACGGTCAAGGAGCGCGTCAGGAAATTGCCTTCGGCAATCGCGCGCTGCCAGGCAAATTCTCCGGCGGCTCGATAACCCCAGAGCGAGATCATTTCGAGCGACTTGCCAGAAGCTTTTTTCTTGCGCTCAGGCAGTTTGGCGCCGTTGATCCATGCTGTGTAAACCGCGACTTCTGCGTGGCAGCGGCGCTCCTCGTCGCTGCCGTGCACGACGATGGCGAGCGTCTGCGGGTGCTCGTCGAGCAGGAGTTGCAACCCTTTACGCAAGCTCGTTTGCTGCTCAAATACCGATTGCGCCGCATCGCGCATCGCCCATGCGATCAGCGTGCCGTCCGGCAAGGTGGCAGCAAGAGGCGTCTTGACGATTTCGCCAAGCTTCACGTCGCGGCGGCGCAGCAGCGCCTGCAGCAGCGTGCGATGCGGAATCGCATCGTGCAAATCGTCGCCTTTCGGCAGCACGTGCAGGACGTGGGAGGAACCGGATGGGTCGGGTGTGGCGTGTTGTTCGAGTTGGGCGAGCACGGGTTTCCTTGAATAATTTAGGGTTCTGTTTACACGCATCCCCTACGTGGAGCGTGAAGAATCGACTGTGCGTCATTGCGGCCGATGGTAAAATTTCACGGTCATCGTCCTGATGAACGTGTTACGGATTCCTGCCTGCGCGGGAACGACGAGCTTCCTGGCAAGGGCATTTACCGCAAATTATAAAACCGACTACCGATGCGCGCTTATCTCGATCTCCTGCAGCACCTGCTCGACCACGGCATCCGCAAGGACGACCGCACCGGCACCGGCACGCTGAGCGTGTTCGGGCATCAGATGCGTTTTGATCTCTC
>JACDAM010000218.1 GCA_013695435.1 Burkholderiales bacterium
CCAGCGCTGGGTAAACGAAATCGAAGAAACGCGTTCGCCGCCTCGATAGCGGGAATTTGCGTGGCGCAAAAAGCCCGACGCGATGCTGTCAATCGAGGGCTGGTCCCGCGGGCGCGAAGGGGACGGCGGAATCCGCATCCTTCCAGTGCTCGACGATTAACTGCAGACAGCGCGCGCCCTTGTATTCGTTAACGTCGAGCCGATAGATGGCGTCGATCGTTCCGGGCAGCGGTGTGCTGCAGAAAAACAGCATGCCATCGAAGCTTTCGCCGCACGGGATATCGGCTTCAGCGGCGGCGGAAGTTGTGGTGTCGGCGGCCGCGCCCGGGGCCTTGCCTGGTTTCCGCAGTTTCAGTTTCAGATGCTGATCTCCGACGAGGCGCTGGTTTTCGACGGTGAAGCGATCGTGGAATGCCGTCTGCGGAAATCCCTGCCCCCAGATATGGCCGGCAAGCAGCGCCGCAGTGTCCAGGCAGATGTCATGGTCGTCGAGACTGCCGTCAGTCTCGATCACGCGCTCCAGATCGGCTGCCGTCAACAGGCTGCGCGCCACCTGTTCAAAGACCGTGCAAAAGCGCTCGAAATCGCGTTCGCGCAGCGTCGCGCCGGCGGCCGCCGCGTGCCCGCCGAAGCGGATCAACAGACCGGGGTGCCGCTTTGCTATCAGATCGAGCGCATCGCGCAGATGCAGCGCCGGGATCGATCGTCCCGAACCTTTGAGTATGCCGTCGACGACTGATCCATTCGCACGCGCAAATGCAAACGCGGGTCGATGCAGCTTGTCCTTCAGGCGGGAGGCGACGATGCCGATCACGCCTTGGTGCCAGTCCGGGCGAAACAAGCTGATGCTGTGACTGTCGCCGGGTTCGCCCAGCGCGGATGTGGCCAGCGCGGCAAGCGCGGACTCCTGCATGCCGCCTTCGATTGCGCGCCGCTCGTGATTCAGCGCATCGAGTTGGGCGGCAAGCGCCAAAGCAGATTCTTCGCTGTCGCTCAACAGGCATTCGATGCCGAGCGACATATCGGCCAGCCGGCCGGCGGCATTCAGACGGGGTCCAAGCATGAAGCCCAGTTCGTAACACCCCGCCTTGCGCGCTTCGCGGCGGGCGATATGCAGCAGCGCCGTGATTCCGGGGCAGGCGCGGTCTGTGCGTATCCGCGCAAGACCGTGATGCACGAGAATGCGATTGTTATCGTCGAGCTTGACCACATCGGCGACCGTGCCGAGCGCGACGAGATCGAGCAGGCAGGCAAGATTGGGCTCTTTGCGCGGACTGTCGGCCCACGGCCGGGGGTCGGGGAAAAAAGGATTTGAGTTGTTAAACGCGCCCCGCTGCCGCAACTCCGCGCGCAACGCCAGCATCACGTAAAAAATCACGCCGACGCCCGCCAAATGCTTGCTGGGAAATTCGCAGCCTGGCTGGTTGGGATTGACGATGCAGTGCGCGTCCGGCAACAAGTCGCCCGGCAGGTGATGGTCGGTTATGAGGACCGCAATGCCGCGCTCAACGGCCGCTTGTACGCCCTCGACGCTGGCGATCCCGTTGTCGACGGTGAGTAGCAGATCGGGATTTCTTTGAGCCGCAAGCGCGACGATTTCAGGCGTCAAACCATAGCCGTATTCGAAGCGGTTCGGCACCAGGTAATCGACCGTCGCGCCGAATTCGCGCAAGGCGCGGACGGCGACCGCGCAAGCAGTCGCGCCATCGGCGTCGTAATCAGCGAGGATCAGTATCCGTTTGCGCGTCGCGATCGCATCCGCAAGCAAGCGCGCCATTGCGTTCGCGCCTTTCATCCCGGCGGGCGGGATCAGGCTGCTCAATTCGTGCGCAAGTTGCTCCCTTCGGGAAACGCCGCGGGCCGCGTAGATGCGCGCGAACAATGGTGGATAGCCGGATTCGCACAGTGAATCGAAGCAACACCGCGGGTAACTTCTCTGAACGATGTGCGAATCGGGCTTCCCTGGATTCTCCACTACCTGACAGAAGTTCGTAGACGCAGGCGAGGCGGATCTCCGCCGATAATCACTTTAGAACCAGGCTTTCATTCGGTAGACAGGCTTGTTCATACACGTGGACGGCGAATTTTATGCCCTCCCTCGTGCTTTCGAACATTTCGGCTATCTGAAACGTCAAGAGAAACAGCACTGGATAGAAAAGGGCCGGGGTCGAGTTGGCGCATCCGAGAACACGGCGGGAAACGTTGTCTACGACGATTCTCGAATTACCGAGCAAGCCGATACCGGCGCCGATAATGCCCCCAACGAGGATGTCGGAAGCATAATGGAAACCGATATAGATGCGCGGAAACGCGATCAGAAAAACGGTATAGGCCAGCGCGCATAATCCAAGCTTTCTCGATAGAAAAAACAGACTGACCGACAGGGAAAAAAACAGCACAGCATGATCGCTCGGAAAGGAACTCCAGCCTTCCAGGACGTTGGAAGTCATGCCCAATGGAGGCAAAAAATCGATGCTTGTCTCATGCAGCGGGCGGGCTCGAAACGGCAGGATGATCGCAAGGATACGCCCTGCCGCTACGGCGACAAAAGCGCTCAGCAGCGCAGAGATCACGCGTTCCCGATAGTCGAATTTCTTGTTGCCATCCTTGAACCACCACCACCACAGGACGGCCATGAATATACCGCCCTTGGCGAGATGAGCGGAAGCGAAAAAGACCATCGCATAGTCGAATGACCAGGAAACCTGCGAAAACCCGTTCAAGGTTAGCGTGACCGCCGAATCCAGAAAATTCATGTTGTTATGCTTATCCCTTTTTCTTATAGAAATACATAATTACGTAATATTTGCTGGAAGGCAAGGGCGGTTCCGCTGGTCTGTCAGGGTCGCCTTGTCCCCCAATGGAACCGTCTGCTGGAGTAACGGCGCCCGTCCATGCCCTCACCACTCCTGCTGCGAATCGCAGGGCGGAAAGGTATTGTTTGCGGCCCATTAAGTCGCAGGCACAAACGGAATATGGCAAACTCTGCCGTTCTCCGACCCCCTGGCTTCTGCGTGCGACCTTACGAACTTCTGATCGGCCTTCGTTACACGCGGGCCAAGCGGCACAACCACTTCATCTCTTTCATCACGCTGATTTCGATCGCCGGCATCATGCTCGGCATGACGACCCTGATCGTCGTGCTGTCGGTGATGAACGGTTTTCACGAGGAGATTCGCACGCGTACGCTCGGCGTCGTCTCGCACATCCAGCTCAGCGGCGCCGATAATGTGCTCGACAACTGGAAGCAGCTTGCCGCGGAAGTCGCCGGTCATCCCCAGGTCGTCGCCAGTGCGCCCTTCATCGGCGCACAGGGGCTGCTGTCGTTCGAAGGCGTGGTACGCGGCGCCGGCTTGCGCGGCGTGCTGCCCGATTTCGAGGCGGGCGTTACGGAAATCGCCGATCGCATGACAAGCGGCAGTCTGCAACAACTGAAAGCCGGCGAATTCAATATCGTGCTCGGCGCCGAATTGGCGCGGGCTCTGCGCGCCAACCTGGGCGACAAGGTCGTGCTGATCGCGCCGCAAGGCCAGGTCACGCCGGCCGGCATTTTGCCGCGGCTGAAGCAGTTCACCGTCGCGGGTATCTTCGAAATCGGCCACTTCGAGTACGACGCCAATCTGGCGCTGATCCATCTCGACGACGCGCAAAAGCTTTACCGCATGGTCAACGAGGTCAGCGGTTTGCGGCTGAAGCTGCGCGATCTGTTTCAGGCGCCGCAGGTCGCGCGCGAATTGCAGCGAACGATTTCGGTGGATGCCTATGCCGGCGACTGGACGCGGCAAAATGCGAATCTGTTCCGCGCTATCCAGATCGAAAAGAGAATGATGTTCATCGTGCTGATCCTGATCAGCACCGTGGCCGCGTTCAACATCGCCTCGACACTGGTGATGGCGGTGACCGACAAGGAATCGGACATCGCGATTCTGCGCACGCTCGGCGCATCGCCGGCGTCGATCATGAAAATTTTCATGGTACAGGGTGCGCTGATCGGCGTATTCGGTACTCTGCTCGGCGTGATCGGCGGTGTACTGCTCGCGCTCAATGTCGATACCGTCGTCGGCTTCATCGAACGCCTGTTCCATGTCCAGTTTTTGTCGAAAGAGGTTTACTACATCAGCGAGCTGCCGTCGGATCTGCAATGGGCCGATGTCGGCGTAATCGCCGCGGTCACCTTGACGCTCAGCTTGCTGGCAACGATCTATCCGAGCTACCGCGCCTCGCGCGTCAACCCTGCCGAGGCGTTGCGCTATGAATAGAACGTCCGAGCCGCAAATATCCTGCCGCAATTTGCGCAAAACCTACCGGCAGGGCCAGCTTGCCGTGCCGGTTCTGGCCGGAGTGAATCTCGACGTGATGGCGGGAGAGCGCGTCGCCATCGTCGGCGCCTCTGGCTCCGGCAAGAGCACCTTACTGCATTTGCTGGGCGGGCTCGACGACGCGACAGCCGGTGATATCCGGATACTCGGCCGCGACATACGCGGCATGAGCGAGACCGAGCGCGGTGCGATGCGCAACCGATCGCTCGGCTTCGTTTACCAGTTCCATCATCTACTGCCGGAATTCTCGGCGCTGGATAACGTTGCGATGCCTTTGTTGATCCGGCGCTTCACGCGAGCCGATGCGCATCGCCGGGCCGCGCAAATCCTCGAAAAGGTCGGGCTCGCACATCGCCTTGGCCATACGCCGGGCGAGCTTTCCGGCGGCGAGCGCCAGCGCGCAGCCTTGGCGCGCGCGCTCGTCACCGAGCCGGCGGCGGTGCTTGCCGACGAGCCGACCGGCAACCTCGATCGTCATACCGCCGAGGGCGTTTTCGAGTTGATGCTGGAACTGAATCGAAATCTTGGCACGAGCTTTGTTATCGTCACCCACGATCTCGGTATCGCGGCGCGCGCCGGCCGCACCTTGCAGCTCGTCGATGGCGCGCTAACGGATTTCAGCCCGCCTTTGGTGCAGCAACTCGTGCCGACGCCTTAAACCCGGGCGACGGTATCAGCGACGCAACGATCCATCATCTAAACCAGCGTGTGGCGCGTAACACGATAGGGCGGGAAGTAGGCTAGCTTGAAATTTGCTTCGAAGATCGCAGGGCTCACCCCCTGCGAGCCCGGGAGATCCGCATGGACGAACTGTACGCAGTGATGATGTCTTGGGCGGTTACGCTGTCAGGTTATCCAGCGCCGATCAATCAGGCTGAAATCGTTCCTGTTCCACACGCTTTCCTGGTCGAAAACGTTTGCGGCGGCCGCGAATGCAAAGTCATGGGCTGGTATCCGCCCGGCGGCAAAATCCATATGGATGCGAAGTTGAACCCCGCAGAAAATCTGTACGCGAGTTCTATCCTCCTGCACGAAATGGTTCATTTCCTGCAGCACGAATCCGGCAAGTATCGCGAGGGTTACACGTGTTCGGAAGCGATGACCATGGAGCGCGAGGCCTACGGTGTACAGCGCGAATATTTGCTGCGCTACGGCGTTTATCAGCCGGCCGGGGTCAGCATGCATCTGGCGAGTTGCGAAGTGGCGATCGGGCACGCGAAGTCGGATGTCGAGGGATCCGCGCTGGTGGAAAAACGCTGAGCCGATCAGAGCGCGGCGGGCCCGCAAGTTTTTTCCTGGCCTTCTCCATCCAGGGAGAGAGCTGCTCCGCTTTTTGATTTTCCCGGCCCAGCGTCAATAGTCAGCTGGGACCGGCTCAAGGCTGCGCCACAGATACCAGGTCGCAACCGAGCGCCAAGGCCGCCAGTTCGAGGCGATTTGCCGCATCTCGGCGAGATTGAGCGGTTTGACTTCTACGCCGCCCCCGCCATACGCGCGATTGATCGCTCGCCGCAGGCCAAGGTCATCGAGCGGCAGCACGTCGGGCCGCATCAGGTAAAACATCAGGAACATCTCGGCTGTCCAGCGGCCTATCCCTTTCACCTGCACGATTTCGGCGATGATGGTTTCGTCGTCCTGTTGCGGCCAGTCGTCGATGCACAGGGATCCATCGATGAAATGCCGCGCCAGATCGCGCAGATAAGCCGCTTTGCCGGCCGACAAACCGCAAGCCCGCAACTGTTCTACCGTCGCTTGAGCTATGATTTCAGGCCGCATCGTTGCGAGCGCCGCAATCAGTTTTTGCCAGACCGATTGCGCCGCCTTGACGGAAATCTGCTGACCGACGATCGCGCGCGCCAGGGTCGTGAAGGCGTCGCTGCGGCCTTGCAGGGTCAGGCCGGAGTGTGCAGCGATCAGTTTCTTCAACACCGGATCGCGTTTGCCGAGCGCACGCGTAGCTTTCCGCCAGAATTCCGGTATCCGCTCTGCGGCTCCGGCTGCTTCAACAACCATGGCGCGGCCGCGTCCGTCGCTTGCGCCAGGCGGTCACAACATACAGCCGCCAGCCGCCGCGCACCACAATATAGCCCGCCGCCGAGAGCAGCAGCGCCAGCAGCAGCAAGCCGATCCCGAATGGTTTGCCGATCACATCGTAGCCTTCGGCCAGCGCTCTCATCCAGGCGCTGAAGCCTTTATCATCAAGCTGCAGCACTTCGCGCAGCGAGCCGTTGGCGCGCTCGCCAGTCACCCACACGCCGAGTTTGTAGGCGGCAAGATACAAGGGAACGATGGTAAAAGGATTGGTGTACCAGGTCAGCAGAACCGCGACCGGCAGATTGACGCGAAAAATCACCGCGAAAATCGCCGCGAACAGCATCTGCACAGGGCCGGGGATCAATCCCGCGAATAGCCCGGCCGCGGCGCCGCCGGCGACCGAACGCCGATGCAGATGCCACAGGTTGTGATGATGCAGTAATGAGCCGAGGCGCCCGATCATGCGGTTTTCCCGCATCGATGCGTGACTCGGCAGATATTTGCGGAAGTATTTGCGCGGCATGCGGCGGCGAAAAATTGATGATATTACCGGATTGGCAAGTTGCTGGATTAACAGCCTGTTTAGACGCCGATCGGCGTCGAGTTCGTGGCATACGGCGCCAACACGAATCCTCGCCTCGATTTTGCCGATTCTGCGGAATCGGGCAACACTCCGCGCAGACGAAGCGCTACGGTAATCTACCGCGATGCGAGGCAATATCCTGTCGTTTGTCCTTGGCGTCTTGCTGCTGCAGCAGCACGGCGAATTGCCCGATCTTTGGCCTGCCGTGTCTCTTGCGCCACTGGCGTTTCTGGTGTGGTGGCTGAAGACTGCGGACGCTGCCGCACCAAAAGCCGTGCGTCGCATGCTCCTCGGCGCGTTTTTTATGGCGGCCGGCTTTTTCTGGGCCGCGTTGCTGGCCGAGGTCCGGCTGGCCGACAATTTGCCCGCGGCGTGGGAAGGGCGTGATATCGCGTTGATCGGTGTCATCGCCGGCCTGCCGCAGGAAAACGAGCGCGGCGTGCGTTTCGACTTCGACGTCGAGCGGGTGGCGCCGGAAAAGGCGGGCGCGCCCGATCGCATCGCGCTGAACTGGTACAAAGATCGTCGCGACGCGAATTCGACTATTCCGAAATTGGCCGCCGGCGAGCGCTGGCGGCTGACGGTTCGTCTGAAGCGACCGCACGGCAATGCCAATCCGCACGGCTTCGATTACGAAGTCTGGCTGCTCGAACGCAGCATACGCGCGACCGGCTACGTCCGCGAAGGCGCCAACCGGCGCCTTGCCGAACTCGTTTGGCGCCCCGGTTATGTTATCGATCGCGCGCGCGAACACGTGCGCCGGCGCCTGCTCGCTTCGCTCGATGGCAAGCCTTATGCCGGCGTCATTACGGCACTGGTCATAGGCGACCAGAACGCGATTTCGCGAAGCGACTGGGATCTCTTCCAGCGCACCGGCGTCACGCATCTGATGAGCATCTCCGGCTTGCACGTCACCATGCTTTCGGGATTGGCCGCCGTGCTGATTTACTGGCTGTGGCGCACAAGCGCCGCACTGACGTTGCGTTTGCCGGCACGAAAAGCGGCTGCCGCCGCCGGTGCGCTCGTCGCACTCCTCTATGCCTTGCTGGCCGGTTTTGCCGTGCCGACGCAGCGCACGCTGATCATGCTTTGGGTGGTGGTCGCCACGTTATGGACGGCGCGCTCGAGTTCCGCGTCGGCGGTTTTATGCCTTGCGCTTTTTGTCGTCGTGTTGTTCGATCCGTGGTCGGTGCTCGCGCCGGGATTCTGGTTATCGTTCGGCGCGATCGCGCTGATCATGCTGGTCGCGACGAATCGCGTCGCGCGGTCCGGCTGGCTGACGACTTGGGGCCGTGCGCAGTGGGCAGTGACGGTCGGCCTGCTTGCGCCGTTGCTCGCATTGTTTCAGCAAGTCTCGTTGATCGCGCCGATCGCCAATCTGTTTGCGATACCCGTGATCAGCCTGATCGTCGTTCCGCTGAGCCTGATCGGCGCTGCTGTTCCGTTCAGCGTGTCGTTTCATCCGGTGTTGCTGCTCGCGCATGAAATTCTGGATTGGCTGATGGCGCTGCTGCGGCTTTTCGATGGTTTGCCGCAAACAATCTGGCAACAGCACGCACCAGCGCCGTGGACCCTGGTCGCAGGTCTGGCTGGCGCGATCTGGCTGCTGCTGCCGCGAGGGTTTCCGGCGCGCTGGATCGGCATCGTTGCGCTCGCGCCGATGTGTCTGGTCAAGCCGGCCCGGCCCGGCGATGGCGAATTATGGCTGACCGTGCTCGACGTCGGGCAGGGGCTGGCAGTTCTCGCGCAAACCGGGCATCACGCGTTGCTGTACGACAGCGGGCCGGCATTCAACAGCGAAGTCGATGCCGGCAATCGCATCGTCGCGCCCTATCTGCTGGCGGCGGGAATCAACGAACTATCGGGAATGATCGTATCGCATGACGATGCCGATCACAGCGGCGGCGCGGTGTCGGTCTTGCGCGCGCTGCCGACAGCATGGCTTGCATCATCGCTTCCGGCGCCGCATGTAATCCAGGCGCATGCCGCGCAATCGATTCAGTGTTTCGCCGGCCAACAATGGCAATGGGATGGCGTGCGCTTCGAAGTCCTGCACCCGACGCTCGAAAGCTATCAGGACGCGACATTGAAAGACAACGCGCGCGGCTGCGTGCTCAAGATCACGTCGCGCTTCGGCGCCGTTCTCCTTCCCGCGGACATCGAAAAGGATACGGAACTCGAAATCGTAAAGCGCACAGATCAGGCGCTTGCGGCCGATCTTCTGGTAGCGCCCCATCACGGCAGCAAAACTTCATCGAGCGCAGCGTTCGTCAATGTCGTACAGCCGGACGCCGTCATTTTCAGCATGGCTTACCGCAATCCGTTCGGCCACCCGCGCGACGAAGTCGTCCAGCGCTATCTCGATATCGGAGCACAAACCTTTCGCAGCGACCAAGACGGCGCGCTCAGTGTGCGATTTACCTGGAAAGGAATATTGATCGGCGCTTATCGTCAAGAGAGTCGCCGCTACTGGCGCACACTGAATCAGGGGCAGGTGAGAAACCTAGCCATTCCAGGCGGGCAGCGCTAGTGCCCTGTCCGCGAATAAGTTGGCGGTTTCGCCGTTCGACCTGAGCCTGTCGAAGGGCCACCTACCGTCGTTTATGGTTCGATGGGCGCCTGAACGGTCAGACGCGCAACAAGTAATCGATCCCGCGCTGCAAAACCGAGTTCGACGCAATCGCAGCGGGTTCCGTGTGATCGCGGCTGTAGTGGAGGCCGCGGCTTTCTTTGCGGAGCAGAGCGCTCCTGACGATCAGTTCGGCGCTTTGTACGAGATTGCGTAGTTCGAGCAAATCGGCTCCGACGCGGAAATTCGAGTAGTAGTCGTGGATTTCCTGATTCAGCAACTGGATCCGGTGCTGGGCGCGCGCCAGCCGCTTGTCGGTGCGGACGATGCCGACGTAATCCCACATAAAGCGGCGCAGTTCATCCCAGTTGTGGGCAATCACGACCTCCTCATCGGCGTCGGTCACACGGCTTTCGTCCCATGCTGGCAGATCGAGCGGGGCTTGGTCGACCTGGCGCAGGATGTCTTCGGCCGCGGCCTTGCCGAACACCACGCATTCGAGCAGCGAATTGCTGGCCAGCCGATTGGCGCCATGCAGCCCGGTCTGGGCGGTTTCGCCGACCGCGTACAGATTCGCCAGATCGGTGCGCGCGTTTTTATCCGTCATAACCCCGCCGCACGTGTAGTGGGCAGCGGGGACCACCGGAATCGGTTCCTTCGTGATGTCGATGCCGAATTCGAGACAGCGCGCGCAAATGGTGGGGAAGTGCTGTTTGACGAATTCGGCCGGCTTGTACGAAATATCGAGGTAGACGCAATCGAGTCCGCGCCGTTTCATCTCATCGTCGATGGCGCGGGCGACGACGTCGCGCGGGGCGAGTTCGGCGCGTTCGTCGTAGGCGGGCATGAAGCGCTTGCCGTCGGCCGTGCACAGGACCCCGCCTTCGCCGCGCATGGCTTCCGTGATCAGGAAGGATTTGGCGTGCGGGTGGAATAAACAGGTGGGGTGGAACTGGATGAATTCCATGTTCGCCACCCGGCAACCGGCGCGCCAACCCATGGCGATGCCGTCGCCGGTGGCGGTATCCGGATTGGTCGTATACAGGTAAACCTTGCCGGCGCCGCCGGTCGCAAGCACGGTGTGGCGGGCGCTGATCGTCTTCACCGCGCCGCTCTCGGAATCCAGCACGTAAGCGCCGACGCAGCGCTGGCCGGGCAGGCCGAGCTTGAAGCTTGTGATTAGATCGACAGCGACATGCTGCTCGAGCAGGGTGATGTTCGGGTGGGCGCGCACGCGTGCTTCGAGCGTCGTCTGCACGGCATGGCCGGTCGCATCGGCGGCGTGGATGACGCGCCGCTTGCTGTGGCCGCCTTCCCGGGTCAGGTGGTAGCCGGTTTCGTTGCCGGCGTCGCGCGTGAACGGCACGCCTTTTTCGATCAACCAGTCGACGCTGGCGCGGCCGTGTTCGACGACGTAGCGGGTGACAGCCTCGTCGCACAGACCGCCGCCGGCTGCGAGGGTGTCCTGAATGTGCGCCTCCAGCGTATCGTCGAGCGCGAGCACGGCGGCGATGCCGCCCTGCGCCCAGGAACTGGCGCCGTCCTGAAGTGTCTTTTTGGTGACCAGACCGACTTTTTTGTGATCGGCCAAATGCAATGCCACGGTCAAGCCGGCCAGGCCGCTGCCTATGATTGCGACGTCAAAATGCATGCTGTCGTTCGTATTGGAATGCACGGGATGATACCGCTTTTCGGCCATTTCCTGCCGTTCACGCTTTTGTTCGCCGCTTTGTTCAATCCGCGCTGAACTAACTTCACGGCTCGGCTGTCTTTGCCCATAACCGCGACGGCGCGTTTCCGAAGCGGTCTCTGAACGGTATACTTGCGCACTGCGAGTTCTGCGGCTTCCGCCGCGGCTTCGGCAGTTCCTCCGGTCCTGCAAATTCCGCAGGTCCACTAAGTAAATCCTTCAGGGATCCCCGGTTCGATGAGTGATCGCGAGATTGATCAACAGCTGGTCGAACGCGCCCAGCGCGGCGACAAACACGCGTTTGAGCTGTTGGTTATCAAATACCAGCGCAAGCTTGCGCGCTTGCTATCGCGTTTTATTCGGGACTCGGCCGAGATCGAAGATGTGACGCAGGAGGCATTCATAAAAGCGTATCGCGCGCTGCCTTCGTTTCGTGGCGATAGCGCTTTTTACACTTGGCTGTATCGAATCGGCATCAATACGGCAAAGAACTATCTGGTAGCCATGGGGCGACGGGCTCCAACGACCACGGAGTTCAATGCCGAAGACGCCGAAACGTTCGACGACGGCGATCAGTTGCGCGATGTCAACACGCCGGAAAACGAGTTGATGAGCAAGCAGATCGCGAACACGGTCAATCAGACCATGCTGGAGTTGCCGGAAGATTTGAGGACTGCGATTACCTTGCGCGAGATCGAAGGCTTGAGCTACGAGGATATCGCAAACATCATGGATTGCCCGATCGGTACGGTGCGTTCTCGGATATTCCGCGCGCGCGAATCGATCGCGGAAAAGCTGCGTCCGCTGCTTGGGACGAGCAAAGACAAGAGGTGGTGAGATGGACAAGATTTCCGCATTGATGGATGGCGAGCTCGGGGAATACAACGCGCGATCCGCATTGGCAAGCCTGAAATCGCAGGCAGAGCTGCGCGAGCAGTGGATGAGCTTTCACGTGATCGGCGATGCGCTGCGCCAGGATGCACAGTTGTCGTGCGATTTCAGCAGGAAGTTCGGCGAGCTGCTCGCGAAGGAGCCGACTGCGCTTGCGCCGGCGCGACGGGCGGCGGCAACACCGCGCCGCATGGCGTTATCGGCCGCGGCGTCAGTCGCGGCGGTTGCCATGGTCGGCTGGCTCGCGTTATCCGAAAATCCGCTCCTCCAGCCGGATTCTCCGCGGCCGGATAATCTCGCGGCGGCGCCAAGCAGTCTGGCGTCGGCTCCGGCCGCTCGTAGTGCGCCATCGCTCGAGTTCGAAACCAGCAGTGGCGTCAACGACTATCTGCTCGCGCATCAGGAATTTTCACCGAGCACCGCGATTCAGGGCGTTGCGCCCTATGTCAGAACAGTTTCCGAATCGCGCTGAACTTGCGATGGATCTCATATTGAGGCCGCATGCTGAAACCGCCGGATGGCAAGGTGTCTAACTGTCAGGTTCGCCAATCCGGCGTAATGCCAATCAAGCTATGCTGCACATGACATCGATCCACTTTCGTTTTCCGGTTTTTCTGTTCCTCGCCGTCGCCGTCAATACCGGGTACGCGCAACAAGCGCCCGAGGGGCTGGCGTGGTTGCAGAAAATCGCCCGTTCGGCCCGGGAACTCAACTACGCTGGCACCTTCGTTTATCAGCACGGCAGTCAGGTCGAGACCTCACGCATTACCCATGTCGTCGACGCTGCGGGTGAGCACGAAAAGCTCGAGGCGCTCGACGGCAGCCCGCGCGAAATCATTCGCAACAATGATCAGGTCATGTGCTACTTTCCCGATACCAAAACCGTGAAGGTGGACAAGCGCAGCGCCAACCGCACGTTTCCGGCGCTGCTGCCGGAGCAGTTGAAAAGCCTCGCGGACAACTACCAGATCCGCATCGGAAAGCAGAATCGCATCGCCGGCCACGACTGCCAGGTCGTGATTCTCGAGCCGAAGGACAAGCTGCGTTACGGCCATCGTTTCTGCGCCGCCACCGACAGCGGATTGCTGTTGAAAGCGAAAATGCTGAACGAAAGAAGTGATGTCGTCGAGCAGTTTGCTTTCACGCAACTGACGATAGGCGAAGAGATCGGCAAAGAAATGGTCGAATCGCGCTTCGACGCAAAATCGCTGGGCTGGAGATTCGACCGCACGGCGACGCCGGAAGCGAGCGTAGACACCGGATGGGAAGTTTCGAGCGCACCAGCGGGTTTCCGCAAAATCGTCGAAATGAAACGTGTGATTCCAGGTAAATCGGGCCCGATCGCGCACCTGGTTTATTCGGATGGTCTGGCCGCGGTTTCGATTTTCATCGAACCGGTCCCGTCCAATACGCAATTTCAACACGGCATGTCGCAGCAAGGCGCGATCAACATCTATACGCGTCGCCACGCCGACAATATGGTCACGGTGCTTGGCGAAGCGCCGGCTGAAACGGTCATGCAAATCGGCAATTCCGTCGCCAAATCCAGATAATCGATCCAGTAAACCTCATCCGAGGGCGCCACGGTAACGATCGAGCGTTCACGCGAATGGCGGCGCTTCCTGCCAGTTTCTTCGCAGCATCAAACTTTCCTCCGGCTACGGCACAGAGCCGCCCAACGCCTCGCGCCACTTCGAATAACCCGCCGCAGAAAGATGAATTCCGTCTGACGAGTAGCGTGCGTCCAGCCTGTTGCCGTCGCTGACCATAAGCGAGTAAAGGTCCACATAGACGAAGCGATCGCCGGCCCATTTGGCGAGCGTTTCGTTCACGCGAACGATATCGGCATCGACATTCGGCGGCGCCGGCAACCCCCAACGCGCGCCATCGATCGGGAGAATGCTTTGTACGTATAGCTGCGTGTCCGGTTGCAAAGTCTTGATGTGTTCGATCAAAAAGCGGTATTCACGCAACACGTCTTCGGGCGCTTTGCCGTAAAGCAGATCGTTGATGCCGATCATCAGAAACAGCTTGCGCGGCCGATGGCGCAGGAGCTCGTCGATCCGGCTTTGCAAACCTGGAACCGTATCGCCGCTGATGCCGCGACCAAGAATATCCGCGTTGCTGAACAGCTCGTGCCACGGGCACAGCTCGGTCAGCGAATCGCCGGCGAAAATGATCGCGCTATCGCGCTCGGGCATGATCGCATAGGTATCTTTCAATCCGGAGTGATGCTCCGAACCGGGGAAAACAACAGGCGGGCGCGCAGATAATCCGAGCCTGGAACTGAGATACGTCCAGCCGCCTTTCTGGTAAACGAAAATGCCGGCGCCTGTCAGAAACATGAGGTTTGCCGTCAGGGATAAAACAAGGGCTTTACTGGAAAATTTTCTGAGCACTGTTGCAGCAAAATCGCTTCAGGTCTGGCGGGATCAAAGCTGGCGGTAAGGGATATTGCAATAGTGCACTTCGCACTCTGCAAGCCAATTAAACTCTGCAAACTTACACAAGCCTTCAAGAGCATTCTGGGCGAGGTCGGGATGCGAAGTAGGGCCTATGAAGATCTCGTTGATTACAGACTGAGACGGAAATGGGACTTCCCGAAGCGAGATGCGGGAATAAGGCATTAGCATCGAATGTCCCGGCCTGTAGAAGAGGTTATCGCGCGATGCTTCGATAATGAGTCGCCATTCTTTCTCTTCGGCAAACTTTTGATGCTTGATCAGTGGTGCTACTTGCGCAAAACGTTCCGCGAACATGGATCGGAATAGATCGGGATTGGGCGATTCATTCAGCTGTAAGTTTATTGCGCACAATTCATCGAGAAGCGTGCCAAGGATAAGCTTTTGCTGCTCCGGTTTGTACTCGCAGGCGAATAGTCCCCGCCCAGTCCTGCCGTAATTTGAATTGAAAAAATGTGAACTGAAACCGATTGAGTAGCCCGCACCCTCTCGACAATACCCTCGCCATTGACTAAGAACATTTCCGTCTTCCGATAAGGAGAAAACGCAAATAGGAGTTTCTTGAAGATGCTCAATATCGTGTTCAAGGTTTTCGTACAACTCCTCGTAATTTTCTACCGGCGGATTTGCTTTCTTTTCTCTTATTACGGTTTTGAGAATGTCGACGGCCTCCTGGAATTCCTGGCTGTCGTTGAGGTAGTTAATGACAGTTGCCCATACGTATTTTTTTTCCAAAATGCCGCACAGTCCCTCGATTGAAGTGTAGTGATAAAGTGTAGGCGGTGGGGGTCGGCGTTTCAATGATCCTAACGTTAATGTGGGGAGCGTCATCTCGATCCTGGGCTTGAAATCTAGATACTACACCCCAAATAATTCTCATTTGTAGATGGAGTTTTGAATGAACGAAACCGTACAAAAAGAAACCCTGGGTTTTCAGACCGAGGTCAAGCAACTGTTGCACCTGATGATCCATTCCTTGTACAGCAATAAGGAAATTTTTCTGCGCGAGATGATTTCGAACGCGTCGGACGCATGCGACAAGCTTCGCTTCGAGGCGCTGACCGACGGCGCGCTGTTCGAGAACGATGCCGACCTCAAAATTCGCGTGAGCCTCGATAAAGCCGCGCGCACGATTACGGTTGCCGACAACGGCATCGGCATGTCGCGCCAGGAAGTCATCGACAACATCGGCACCATCGCCAAATCGGGCACGCGCGAATTTTTCCAGCAACTGACCGGCGATCAAGCCAAAGACGCGCATCTGATCGGGCAATTCGGCGTCGGCTTTTATTCGGCATTCATCGTTGCCGACAAAGTGACGCTGATCACCCGCCGCGCCGGCCTGACCGCCGAGCACGGCGTGCGTTGGGAATCGCAAGGCGCCGGCGACTATACCCTTGAGATCGTGGAAAAAGCCGGCCGCGGCACCGAGGTTACTCTGCATCTGAAGCCCGGCGAGGATGAATTGCTGAACGATTGGCGGTTGCGCAGCATCATCCGCAAATATTCCGACCATATTCAGTTGCCGATTGTCATGAAAGCCGAGGAAAAAGGCGACGAAGGTGCCCGGAAAGAGCCGGCTGAGACAAACGCGGAAGAAACCGCCAACGCTGTCAGCGCGGAAAGCGCCGAGGAGACTGTCAACGCGGCAAGCGCGTTGTGGGCTCGGCCGAAATCCGAAATTACGCAGGAGCAATACGACGAATTCTACAAGCACGTTGCGCACGATTTTGAAGCGCCGCTCGCGCACGTGCACGCCAGAGTCGAAGGCAAACAGGAGTACACGCAGCTCTTGTTCATTCCGGCGCGTGCGCCGTTCGACCTGTGGGATCGTGATCGCCGCCACGGCATCAAGCTTTACGTGCGCCGTGTGTTCATCATGGACGATGCCGAACAGTTGATGCCGCAATATATGCGCTTCGTGCGCGGCGTCATCGATTCGAATGATTTGCCGCTCAATGTGTCGCGCGAGATCCTGCAGGAGTCGAAAGACGCCGAAGCGATCCGGGCCGGCAGTATAAAGAAAGTGCTCGGCATGATCGAAGACCTGGCCGAAAATCAGAAAGAAAAATTCACGACCTTCTGGCAGGAATTCGGCCGCGCGTTCAAGGAGGGCATCGGCGAGGATTTCGCGAACCGCGAACGCATCGCCAGGCTGCTGCGCTTTTCATCGACGCATAACGAAAGCGATGCCGAGGACGTTGCGCTTGCTGATTATGCCGCGCGCATGAAGGAAGGCCAGGAAAAAATCTATTTCGTCACGGCCGACAGCTATGCTGCCGCCAAAAACAGCCCCCATCTCGAAATCTTCCGCAAGAAAAGCATCGAAGTGCTGCTGCTGCACGACCGCGTCGATGAATGGCTTGTTTCGAATCTGCCTGAGTTCGACGGCAAGAAACTGCAATCGGTTGCCAAAGGAGGCCTCGATCTCGGCAAGCTGGAAGACGAAGCCGAAAAGGCCGAGCAGAAAAAAGAAGCCGGCACTTTCAAGGATCTGACCGATCGCATTCAGAAATCGCTCGGCGATATCGTCAAGGAAGTGCGCGTCAGCTCGCGTCTGACCGAATCGCCGTCCTGCCTGGTCTCCGGCGAGCATGACATGAGCGCGAATCTGGAGCGCCTACTGAAATCAGCCGGCCAGAAAGTCCCGCAAAGCAAACCGATCCTCGAAATCAATCCGCATCACCCTATTGTGTCGCGACTGAAAGACGAGAGCGAAAGCGGGCGGTTTGCCGACTGGAGCCATATCCTTTTCGACCAGGCGCTGCTGGCCGAGGGCGGTCAGCTCGAAGACCCCGCGAGCTTTGTGAAACGCTCCAACGACTTGATGTTGGCGATGATCGCGAAGTAGCGGGCGCGCGACTCCCGGGTTTCGCGGGAATCGTATTTTTTTGAGATGGTCCTGCGATTTCAGGACGCAGCCGGGCGCCGCAATGTGACAAGTGCTACGCCAGCCACGGAAATCAGCATGCCGGCAATCGCGACAACGCCGAGTTTCTCGCCGAATACAACGAAAGCGATCAGCGCGGTCACAGGCGGCACCAGATAAAACAGGCTCGCGACTTTTGCCGCTTCGCCTTTTTGGATCATCAGCAACAGCAAACTGATCGCGCCGAGCGATAGCACGACGACCAGCCAGACAAACGCGAAAACGAATTCACCGCTCCACTCTACCTGCATCGATTCGATCAGCGGTGCCAGCAACAACAGCAACAGCATGGTCGCCATGAACTGGATGAAAGAACCGCTGCGCAAATCCATGGTCTCGCAGAAACGCTTCTGATAAAGCGTTCCTGCCGACAGGCTGACGAGCGCGAAAACGGCGAAGCCGGCGCCGCCGAGGCTACCTGGCGCAACTTTTTCGGCGACCACCAGGACGACCCCGAGCAAGCCCAACCAGAGCCCCGTCCACTGCCGCCGGTCGACCTGTTCGCCAAGCAGCGGTCCGGCCCGCGACGGCGGCCAAAAGCGGCTGCAGACTCGTGATCAGCGCCACGACGCCGGCCGGCGTTCCGCCTGCGATCGCGAGATAAACCCCGCTCAGATAGGCCGCGTGAATCAGCAAACCGGCGACGGAAATATGCGCAACTTCGCGCAAGCTGCCCGGCCACGACGCGCGCATCAACAGGACAACCGGCAGGATCAACGCGGACGCGGCGACAAAGCGCAACAGCAAAAAGGTCAATGGTTCGGCATACGGCAATCCAAGCTTGGCGCCGATGAACCCGGTGCTCCAGAGCAGCACGAACAGAATGGGCGCCGCGGCCAGCCAGGGGTCACGCGCCCTCATCTTCGATGATCGGCCAGGCGGCAGTATGCATTCCTCGAATTACCCTCGCCGCCTAGTTGACGCGTTCGAGCATGAATCGCCGATGATCCGTTTCTGAAAGGTTGATTTATGTGTGAACAGGCCCTAGTCCAGGCTAGCAGCCGACGTTCGCTGATCCTGCGATCAGGAACCAGCAGGCAGTGCGTCACGTTTCCGACCAGCGCCGGGTCCGCTTCTGCAGAAAAGCGTCTATGCCTTCAGCCGCGTCATCGCCGAGCAGGTTGTCGGTGATGGCCTGGCTGGCGAGCCGGTAGGCTTGCGTTAGCTCCATTTCGATTTGCGCGTAGAACAGACGTTTGCCGGCGGCGACAACGGACGCCGGTTTGCCAAGAATCGAGTGCGCCAGCGCGGCAATCCCGGAATCGAGTTGTTCTCGCGGCACGACGCGGTTCACGAGCCCGCGCGCGAGAGCGGTTGCGGCGTCGCTGAAATCTCCCGTGAAAAGCATTTCGAACGCCTGTTTGCGCGGCACGTTGCGCGTCAATGGGACGCTGGGTGTCGCACAAAAGAGCCCGTAGTTGATGCCGGAGGTTGCAAAGCGGGCGTCGCTGGCCGCAATCGCGAGATCGCACGCGGCGACGAGCTGGCAGCCGGCGGCGGTCGCGATGCCGTGCACGCGCGCGATCACCGGCTGCGGCAGCCGCATGATGGTCAGCATGATGCGGCTGCATCGCGTGAACAGATCGTGGATGTATTCACGATCCCGATGCGCGCGCATTTCCTTCAGATCGTGTCCAGCGCAGAAGGCGTCGCCGCTTCCCGCCAATACGACGACTCGCACCGAATCGTTGGCCTCGATGTCGTCGAGCGCAGTTTGCAGTTCGCGCAACAGCGCGCCGGAGAGCGCATTGAACTGCTGCGGCCGGTTCAGGGTCAGCGTGGTGATTCCGTGCGCATCGCAGCGTATCAACAGCGGCCGCGCGGTGGCGGCGTTTGCAGGAGAGGGGATAGCCATGAGGAATTCGATTCAATCAAGCGGACGGGCCATTATAGCCACCGTGCCGGGCGAGGCGGTGATCGCGCAAATTGGCTCGCGAACTCGCCACCCGCGCCCGCATCTAACGGTGCGAAAAAACACCTATAAAAGGATCATACGCATGAAACGCATTTTCCTGTTTTTGGCGACCAATCTCGCGATCGTTTTCGTACTCAGTATTACGCTGCGCTTGCTCGGCGTCGATCGCATCCTCGATCAGGGCGGCGGACTCAACTATACGTCGCTGCTAATTTTTGCCGCGGTGTTCGGGTTCGGCGGTTCGCTGATTTCCCTGCTGATTTCGAAGTGGTCGGCGAAACGGCTGACAGGCGCGAAAGTGATCGAACAGCCGTCTAACGCGACCGAGCGCTGGCTGTTCGAAACCGTGCGCCGCCAGGCCGATGCGGCCGGCGTCGGCATGCCCGAAGTCGCAGTTTACGAGGCGCCCGACATCAACGCCTTTGCGACCGGCGCCAGCCGCAACAACGCGTTGGTCGCGGTCAGCACCGGATTGCTGGGCAGCATGAACAGGGACGAAGCCGAGGCCGTGCTCGCGCACGAAATGACGCACGTCGCCAATGGCGATATGGTCACGTTGGCCCTGATTCAGGGCGTGGTGAACACTTTCGTGATATTCGCCTCGCGTGTGATCGGCCACGTCGTCGACCGCACCGTGTTCAGAACCGAAAACGGCCACGGCCCGGCATTCTGGATCACCGCAATCGTCGCCGAACTCGTGCTTGGCGTACTGGCGACGATGATCGTGATGTGGTTTTCGCGGCAGCGCGAATTTCGCGCCGACGCCGGCGGCGCAGCACTCGCCGGTCGCGGCAAAATGATCGGCGCGCTTGAACGGCTGAAGCTGACTTACGGCCAGCCGCAATTGCCCGAACAAATCACGGCGTTCGGTATTTCCGGTACCGTCGATCGCGGTTTCAAACGGCTGTTCATGTCGCACCCGCCGCTCGAAGAACGCATCGCCGCCTTGCGCGCGGCCGCTTGACGTATCGGCTGCGACGTCGTCAAGCCAGAGTCAACACGATCTTGCCGACATGCGCGCCGGATTCCATCAGCCGGTGCGCATCGGCGGCGCGCTCAAGCGGGAACGCCGCGTGCACGACCGGCCAGATTTTTCCGGCTTCGAGCAGCGGCCAGACTTCCCGGCGCAGCGCATCGGCGATCTTTGCTTTGAACGCGGACGGCCGGGCGCGCAATGTCGATCCGGTCAAGGTCAGGCGCCGCATCAGCATCGCCGTCAGATCGAGCGAGACGTTTGCGCCGCCCAGAAACGCGATGATCACGATGCGGCCGTCGTCCGCCAAAGCGCGCAGATTCCGCGCGACATAGTCACCTGCGACCATGTCGAGAATGACGTCGACGCCTGTCCCGGCGGTTTCCGTTCTGACGATTTCGACGAAATCTTGCTCGCGGTAATTGATCGCCCGCGCCGCGCCCAGCGCTTCGCACGCCGCGCATTTTTCTGCCGAGCCGGCAGTCGCGAACACGCGATGGCCGAATGCTCGCGCCAGCTGGATCGCGGTTACCCCGATGCCGCTGCTGCCGCCGTGCACGAGCAGGGTCTCACCTTTGGCGAGCTTTGCGCGATCGAATACATTGCTCCATACGGTAAAAAAAGTCTCGGGTAGCGACGCCGCTTCCGCTTCGCTGAATCCGCCTGGAATCGGCAGGCACTGCGTTGCCGGCGCCGTCGCGTATTCGGCATAGCCGCCTCCGGAAAGCAGAGCGCAAACCGCCTCGCCCGAGCGAAAACCACGGACGTCCTGACCCAGCGCGGCGATTTTGCCGGCGACCTCAAGGCCCGGGATTTCGGAAGCGCCCGGCGGTGGCGGATAACGGCCGCTGCGCTGCAGGATATCGGGACGATTGATGCCGGCCGCAGCGACCTGGATCAGTACTTCGCCGGGACCAGGCCGTGGCAGCGGAAACTCGACGACGCGTAAAACTTCGGGCCCGCCAAAGCTAGTGATGGCGATTGCGCGCATCGTCTCGGGTGACGCTCTGGCCACGGACTTGATCGGAGAGAACCGGCGCGCCGCTTTTTCGTGGCAGCCGGCCTGGCGCATCGACTAACAGGCTGTTGAAAAACGTAGCGAGCGCAGCCAAGACAAGTTGCTGCGGGCTAGAAAGCGGAATGCATATGGGAATACATGAGCATTTTGAGGCCCTGAGTAAGAAAGTATCGGCAAGCGCAGTAGTTTTTCAACAGCCTGCTAATGGTGGCCGCGGGGTTGCAGCAAATGACTCATCAACGCGCGCAGCTTGGCGGGGCGCACAGGCTTGTGCAGCAATTGATAGCCGCTGCCGCGGGTTTCGCGCAGGCGATCGGGCGCGGTATCCCCGGTGATCAGGACGCTGGCGATTTCTTTACCATAGTGCGCCTGTATGATGCGAATGGCGTCGATGCCCGTGGTATTTCCGCGTAGCCGGTAATCCGCCAGCACCAGTTCGGGGGTATCGCTGCGCTTGGCCAGCGCCTGGATTGCCTCGTCGATCGAGCCGACGCTCAGCACCTGGCATCCCCACTGGCCGAGCAATGCCTGCATGCCATCGCGGACCGAGCGTTCATCGTCGACGACGACCACGAATTTGCCGCTCAGAATATCCACCCCGGGAACGCCCGACGCCGACGCGAAGCCACGCGCCGCATCGATCTCGCCGGATGGCACCGTGACCTTGAATACCGAGCCGCGATCCGCTTTGGAGCGAAAGTCCAGTTTGAGCGCCAGGAGATCGAGCAGGCGGCGGACAATGGCAAGCCCCAATCCCAGCCCTTTCTTGCGGTCGCGTTCGGGGTTGCCGAGCTGGTAGAACTCTTCGAAAACCTTGTTGCGATATTCCTCGGGAATGCCGGAACCGCTATCCCATATTTCGATGCGTGTTTGGCCGCCGGCGCGGCGCGACCCTACGACCACGCCGCCTTTCTGCGTGTAGCGGATTGCGTTGGATACCAGGTTGGCGAGCACGCGGCCCAGCAGTACCGGATCGCTGCGCACCACGGCGCTCGACGGCGCAACCTTGAACCGCAGCCCTTTTGCGGCCGCCTGCGCGGCAAAATCGGTTTGCACCTGATCGAACAGCGTTTGCAGCGGAAAATCCTGGACCGCGGTCTGGACGATGCCGGCATCGAGCTTCGAAATATCCAGCAGGGCGTCGAATAGACTCTCCAGCGATTCGATCGACGCATTGATGTTGCCGACGATGCTGCGTTCGCTCTGGCCACTGACCTTTTCACCCAGCGTCGCCGTGAAAAGTCCCAGTGCATGCAGCGGTTGCCGCAGATCATGGCTGGCGGCAGCGAGGAATTGGGATTTGGCGCGGTTGGCGGCCTCGGCTTC
>JACDAM010000219.1 GCA_013695435.1 Burkholderiales bacterium
CAGCTCGACTCTCGATCTGAACACGGTGCTCACCACCATCGTTTCCTATGCGGTTCAGCTCTCCGGAACGGACGCGGGCTCAATCTATGAATACAGCAACGACACCCTCAGATTGTCCGCGACCATAAAACTCGAAGAGTCCTATGTCGAGGCGCTGCGAGCCTATCCGGTACAGCTCGGCGAAGGCGCGGTCGGCCGGGCAGCCGCGACGCGCAAGTCGGTTGAGATCACGGACATCTTCACAGAGGAGGCGTATCCCGAGCGATTTAAACAGTTGATGAGCGACTCCGGATTCCGGGCGGTGTTGGCCATCCCCTTGCTGCACGAGGAGCGAATACTCGGCGCGCTCGCCGTGCTGCGTAAACTCCCCGGCGAATTCCCGCCGGAGACGATCGAGTTAGTCACAAGCTTTGCGACGCAATCGGCCCTGGCGATCGAAAACGCGCGGCTGTTTCGCGAGATCGAAGACAAGAGCCGCGAGATCGAGGCTGCGAGCCGGCACAAATCGCAGTTTCTGGCCAATATGTCGCACGAGCTGCGCACGCCGCTGAACGCGATCATCGGATTTTCCGAAGTCCTGAATGAGCGCCTGTTCGGCGAACTGAACGACAAGCAGGCTGAATATGTGCAGGACATCCACTCGTCGGGCCGGCATTTGCACGCGCTGATCAACGACATTCTCGATCTGTCGAAAATCGAAGCCGGGCGCATGGAGCTTGAGCTGAGCACCTTCGATCTGCCGACGGCGATTCGCGATGCCCTGACGTTCATGCACGAACGCGCCAACCGGCACGAAGTCGCAATGCGCGCCGATATCGATCCGCGCCTCGGACAATTCACCGGCGACGAGCGCAAGTTCAAGCAAATCCTGTTGAACCTGTTGTCCAACGCGCTGAAATTCACGCCCAGAGGCGGCGCCGCGACCGTCACGGCGACCCAGGCCAATCCCGATATCGAGATTTCGGTTGCGGATACCGGCATCGGTATTTCGCCTGCCGATCAGAAAATCATTTTCGAGGAATTCCGCCAGGCGCAAAGCGGCGGATCGCGCGAAGGAACCGGCCTCGGCCTCACCTTGACGCGCAAATTCGTCGAAATGCACCGCGGAAAAATCCAGGTGACTAGCGAAGTCGGCAAAGGCTCCACGTTTACTTTCACGTTACCGGTGCGCCTATGAACCCGCGTTTAATTCTGATCGTCGAGGACAACGAAAAAAACCGCAAGCTCGAACGCGACCTGCTGCAGGTCAAGGGTTATCAGACCATCGAATCGGAAACCGCCGAAGAGGGCATCCGCCTGGCGCAGGAAAAACATCCGGCGCTGATCCTCATGGACATCCAGCTTCCCGGTATCGACGGTATCGAAGCCCTGGCGCAATTGCGCGCCGATCCGCGGACGCGCGATATTCCGGTCATCGCTGTCACCGCCTCGGCGATGACGCAGGACCGGCAGAAGATCATGGACGCCGGTTTCGACGGCTATCAGCGCAAGCCGCTCGACATCAAGGAATTTTTGAACGCGGTGCACGAGGCGCTGGAACGCTCGCCTTGACTCGCTCCGGCGTTCGTTCTAGATTGTTGAAATCTTCAACAAACAGGAGAGCGCCATGGCAACCGTCAATTTCAGCGTGCCCGAAGAAATCAAAGAAGCATTCAATCGCACTTTCGCCAAGAACAACAAGAGCGCCATCATCGCCGAACTGATGATGCAGGCCGTGGAGAACGAAAAAAGAAGGAAAAAACGCAGCCGCGCCGTCGAAACAATATTGAAGTTGCGCGCTATCTCGCCGGCGATCACGGAACAGGAATTCCGCGCGGCGCGCGAACAAGGGCGTAAATGACCAGCATTGTTGTCGATGCAAGCGTCATTGTTAAATGGTTGTTTCCGCACGGGGGAAACGAAGCGAACACGGATAAAGCGTTGCGGCTTTTCACGGAAATCGAGGCGGAGCGTCATGCTGTAAGGCAACCGCCGCACTGGTTGGCCGAGGCGGCGGCCGTTGCGGTGCGCATCGATCCTTCGACAGCTCGCGAAAAAATCGCCGCCTTCTTCGACTTGCAGTTTGCAACCTTGGCTTCGGTCGAAGTGTATTCAGCGGCCTGCGCTTTGTCTTCTGAGCTTGGGCATCACCTCTTCGACACTTTGTATCACGCCGTAGCGCTCGCGGACGATTGCGTACTGGTGACCGCCGACGAGCGCTACTATCAAAAGGCAAAGCGGTTTGGCGCGATCGTGCTGCTGGCGGATTTCGATACTTCACAGTGAACGCAAAAATTCTGGTCGTCGATGACCATCCGCAAAACGTAAAGCTGCTCGCCGATCTGCTGGGCGCAAAGGGCTACGAGGTGGTTACTGCCGCGTGCGGCCGCGAAGCTCTGGACAAAGTCGCGGACACGCATCCCGATCTGGTTTTGCTCGACGTCATGATGCCCGGCATGAACGGCTACGAAGTGTGCGCGCTGCTGCGTGCGAATCCCGCCACGGCAATGCTGCCGGTCGTCATGGTGACTGCGCTTGACGCGCGCGAGGAACGGGTCCAGGGAATCGAAGCCGGCGCCGACGATTTCCTGAGCAAGCCCATCAATCAGCCTGAATTGCTGGCGCGGGTTCGCTCACTGCTGCGCATCAAATCGCTGCACGACACCGTGCAAGCGCAAGGCGCGAAGCTGGCCGAGTGGAACGCGCTGCTCGAACAACGCGTGAGCGAACAGTTGGGCCAACTCGAACGATTGGGTAAGCTCAGGCGCTTCTTTTCGCCGCAACTCGCCGAAGCCATAGTCTCCGGCGGCACGGACGATCCCTTGCGAAGCCACCGCCGTGAAGTCGTCGTGGTGTTTCTCGATTTGCGCGGATTCACGGCGTTTGCCGAAACCGCCGAGCCCGAGGAAGTGATGCGCGTGCTGCGCGAATATCATGCCGAAATGGGCAAGCTCATCGTCGCGCACGAAGGAACGCTCGAGCGTTTCACCGGCGACGGCATGATGATTTTTTTCAACGATCCGGTCATCATTGCCAATCCCGCAGAACGCGCACTGCGCATGGCAATCGCGATGCGCGCGCGCGTCAATGACATGAGCATAGTGTGGCGCAAGCTCGGTTATGATCTCGGACTCGGAATCGGCATCGCGCAAGGCTTCGCCACGATCGGTGCGATCGGTTTCGAGGGCAGATTCGACTACGGCGCCGTCGGCACCGTCACCAATCTCGCCGCGCGACTTTGCTCCGAGGCGGCAAGCGCACAAATTCTGATCGATCACAAGGCGCTGGCCGCGGTGGAAAATATCGTCAACTTCGAGGAGATCGGCGAGGTTCATCTGAAAGGCTTCAGCCGGCCGGTCGCGGCGGCGCGCATCGTCGCTCTCAAGGCTGCGGATACCTCCCATGCCTGAGAGCGCCGGGCGGGTCGAGCACTTCGCCGGGGTGCAGGCGCGCAATTCCGTGGACCAGGCGCTGCGCGCAGTGGCGCAGAATTTCACGCAGCTCTCCGCCGCCGCCGATCACAAGGCCAGCATCGTCATCGGCTCGACCCTCCTCATACTTGGGCTTTTGGCGGGCAGCGTGCGTAGCGGGCCGGCGCCGCTGGCAGCCTATGTGATGGGCGGCTTCACGCTGCTATCCTGCCTGTTCGCGCTGCTCGCGGTATTGCCCCGCGTGGATTGGAATCGCGGGCAGCGCAGCCCGGGTCGGGTATCCAACCCGTTTTTCTTCGGCGATTTCGACACCATCAGTTGCGACGACTATCTCAAGGCCATGGCAGGCGTTCTGGCCAGCGATGCCAATCTGTACCGGACTGTCGCTGTGAACCTTTATCAGCAGGGATGTGTGCTGCAACGCAAGTATCGTTACCTGCGCTACAGCTACCAGATTCTGTTCATCGGCCTCGTGGCCGCCAGCATTGCGCTGATAACCGGGTACATCCTCTGAAAGCGTGACGCGAGGCGGCAGATATTTTCGCCCGCTTGCTTTCGACGTCAGCGAGTCCTTTTCCACTTCGCTAGTGTCATGAGCCTTGCGCACCCTGACCTACCAGCTCTTATCGCCGAGTAAGCGTAGGTCAGGGTGCGCAAGCTCCCGGACAAGATTGCTCAATCTTGCGGCG
>JACDAM010000220.1 GCA_013695435.1 Burkholderiales bacterium
ATTTATCGAAGCCGACATTTTCGACTGTGCTGCCCGCCAGAATGTGGCCATCCGCGCGCGGCACCAGATAAAAATCGTCTTCGAGCAGCATCGGGCCCAGTGTATGCGGCGCGCAGTTGAATAACAGCATTTGCCCACGCACCGGCTGGATATCGAGCGCGAGCGCGTGCTCGCCAAGCAGGCGCTGGCTCCATGCGCCGGCGCAGACGACGAACTGGCCGCCGCCCGCTTCTGCCTTACCGCAGCGCAGTGAAACGATGCGTGAGCCGGCCTGGCAAAAGCCAAGAACTTCACTGTTCTCGATGACATTGACATCCATGCGCGAAAGCGCGCCGCGCAAGGCTTTGAGCAGGCGCGGCGGCCTCACCTGAGCGGCGCTCGGTAACCACCACGCTTCGCGTTCCACGGAAAGTTGCGGCACGATGGCGCGCGCCGCAACTTTCTCACTTCCCGCGCAAGAAGCCGCCAGCCATTGGCGCGCGCGAACGTCGTCGCGCTCATCGTCGTCCATGGCGAGCATCAGCATGCCCGAACGCCGATATTTGCAGTCGATTCCGCTCGCTTCTTCCAGTGACGCAACCCAATCCGGGTAGAGCGATTCGCTGTAGCGGGCGAGATCGATTACCGCATTGTCATAATCCCACGGCGGCAGCACCGACAGGATACCGGCCCCGGCCCACGACGATTCGCGGCCCACTCGGCCGCGCTCGATCAGCGTGACTGATGCGCCGCGCCGCGCCAGTTCATACGCAGTCGCAAGACCGATCACGCCGGCGCCGACAATGATGAAATCGGGATACACGCGCTCCGGTCAGCGGCAGAAAAAGACCACTCATTCTAGCAAACTGTCCTCTCATCGGATGTGGCTCGCGGCCCTCTGTTTGCCCGCATAGGATGGCTGCCATTAACGGTGACTAGAGGCTCAATATGCGCAACTGGAAGGAAACAATCGATTCGCAAAAGGGGCGCGGCTTCACGCTGATCGAGTTGATGGTCGTCATCGTCATTGTCGGCATTCTGACTTCGGTCGCCTACCCGTCCTACCTGCAGTATGTGGTGCGCGCCAAACGTTCCGCGGTCCAGCAGTTCATGCTCGACATCGCCAACCGGCAGGAGCAGTTTATTCTCGATGCGCGCACCTACACGACCGCAATCACCACCACGCCCGGTCTGAACATGGCTATTCCTCCTGAAGTTACCGGCCTGTACACAGTGAGCGTGGCCCTCGTCGCCGGGCCCGCTCCGGGATACACGATAACGGCAGCGCCGGTTGCGGGCGGTAGTCAAGCGGGTGACGGCACGCTCGCGCTGGACAACCTCGGTGTTAAATCACCGACTGCAAAATGGAAATGAGATAACCATGAAACCCGCTTTCAGGATGAGATTGGGCGCTCTGCTGACCTCGAAGCTGTTTGCCCGGGCCGATGCAATTCCCGCGCGCATCGGCGGCTTCACCCTGATCGAGCTGATGACAATGGTTGCGGTTCTCGCCATTCTCGCTTCCCTTGCCGCGCCCTCGTTCAACAACCTGGTTCTCAATCAGCGGCTAAAGGTCGCGGTATCCGATATTCATGCAACGCTGGTTTTTGCAAGAAGCGAAGCGATTAAGCGCAACGGCGACGTCAACATCGTTCGAAGCGGCGCTTCCTGGGCCAATGGGTGGACGGTCCAAGCCGGAGCAACCCCGCTGAAGACCCAGCAAGCCATCGCTAATCTGACGGTCGTGCCGTCATCACCGGAGACGACGATGACCTATCGTCGCGATGGCCGACTCAACACGGCAGCTCCAAACATGCCGGCGCCGAGCCTGGTTTTGAGCGTCGCCGGCAAAAGCGCTGTCATCGCGCGCTGCATAGGGGTCGATCCGAGTGGCCGGCCAAATATGAAAGTCGATACCAACCGCGATGCATCCGATGGCTGCAATTGATCAACTCTTACGATGTAGCAAAGGAGTCGCGAATGACGGAAATTCCTGATCGACGGGCGTCCGCCGGCTTCAGCATGATCGAGGTATTGATCACGCTGGTGATTTTAATGTTCGGTCTGCTCGGTATCTCCGGATTGCAAGCGCGCGCGCAGCAAGCCGAGTTTGAGTCGTACCAGCGCGCGCAGGCGCTGGTCCTGCTCAATGACATGGCCGATCGCATCAATCGGAACCGCGAAACCACACCGTGCTACGACATCACTACAAGCAGCGGTACGCCTTATCTAGGCAGTTCAGCCACCGCGACCGCGGCGTGTAGCGGATACGGCTCCGCCGCTACCCAGCAGTTAGCGATCAATGATCTGACCGAATGGAACAACTTGTTGACGGGGACCGCCGAGGTTTCAGGTGGCAACAACATCGGCGCAATGACGGGGGCGCGCGGATGCGTCACTCGCGATCCCGCAACCAACAGTTATGCGATCGCTGTCGCCTGGCAGGGAATTGCGGAAACTTCGGCTCCTGCTGCGCTGGCGGGCGCAACAACGGCAACGAGTAATGCAATCTCCTGCGGTGCAAACCTTTATGGCTCGGAAACGAGACGGCGCGTGGTATGGACTACGCTGCGCATCGCCAAATTGAAATGATTACCGCCATGAAAGATCAGATCGGGTTTTCGCTCGTCGAGCTGATGGTCTCTATCTCTATCGGCCTCTTACTGCTTGCGGGTTTGAGCACGCTGTTCGTCAATTCGAGTCGGTCTCAGGCCGAGTTGTTCAAGTCATCGCAGCAAATCGAAAACGGACGCTACGCGATGGATTTGCTGGGCCAGGATCTGCGCCACTCCGGATTTTATGGCGAATTCGACAACTTGCCGCCGCGTGTCGGCGCGCAGATGGCATACCCGGCCCCGCTGCCTGATCCATGCAGCACCGCGGCCGCTGATTTGCTTGCAGCACTGCCTTTGCCCGTTCAGGGCTATGACAACGTGCCGGCTACGGTGCCGGCGCCCTTGTCTGGCTGTTTAAGCGATGCCAACCATGTTCCGGGGACCGATGTCGTCGTCATACGCCGCGCTCAAACCGAAGTGCTGCTCGAAACCGGTGGTGCGGCCGGCATTACGGCGGCCCCCGGCGCGACTGCGACCCCGATTTTAAATGAGGTCTACCTGCAGGCCGATGCATCGGCCGCCGATATCC
>JACDAM010000221.1 GCA_013695435.1 Burkholderiales bacterium
GCTCGCGGCATTCATGCGCCGCAAGACCGCTCTGCCGTCAACCACCGCGACATCAACGACTGCAACGCCTCCGGCGGTGCCGCCGGAGTTATAACCGCCGCCCGCGGCTGTCCGAAACTACAAGCGCTGCTCCCACGCGTCCTCGCAGGAAAATCCCATTTGCGAGAGCCCTTCCTCCAGGTAATCCGCGAGTAATGGCAGATCGAGCAGGTAGCGCAGCGTGGCTTCATCCATGAAGTCGCTCGCCTGGCGGATCGCTTCGGGCCATTCTTCTTTCGTGAAATCGCCGCGGCCCACGGTGACAAGCGCGAGCAATTCGGTCAACTCGCCTTCGTTCAAACGTTCGAGCGACGCGGTCAATTCCTGGTCGGTCGCATCGTCCGGATAATCGAGCAGAATCTCGCGTCCGCCATCGTCGGCAGGGTTCGAAGCGGTGTCCGGAAACTCGGCATCGGTCTTGGCATTGACCTCGCGCGCCTTCAGAATGATGAAACAGACTTCTTCGGAACTGATGTTTTCCATGGTGAGCCTCCGATCCAGGGCCTGTTCATACTAAAGCTGCATGGATGCGTGTTGGCGGCGCAAGTTCCTGACCAGCGCCATCCCTGAAAAAAGATGGCGGCCGGGCATCAACGCCGGCTTTCCCTGATCGACGCGACAGCCTCGGAAATTAAGCGCCAGACAGTGACCAATCCGGACTTTTCTGCTACTTTTGCGTTTTGAGACTTTTTCAGGAGGTCGCTATGGATGCAGACAAAATGAGCACTTTCGCAAAGGATGGCCTGATCGCGAATTTTAAGGCCGTCGCGGCGCAAGTCGAAGATTTGTTGCGCAATTTCACCGACGGCGGCGGGGACAAATTCACCGCCGCCAGCGCCAGGGTTGGCGAAGCTCTGCAAGAAGCCAGGCTTAATCTGGAGACCGCGCAAAACCTGATCGTGAATAACACCAGGGAGGCGGCCCGAACCACGGATCAATATGTGCACGACCACCCGTGGAGAGCGATCGGAATCGCAGCCGGAATCGGATTGATTGCCGGACTGCTGATGCGGCGCTAGCTGCGCTTCCCAACTTTGCGCGCTTCCAGTCTCGGGCGTCCTGATCGATGAAGAACCAAATGGCGCCATCGCTCGCGCAAAAGCGTGCATTTCATCGCCGACATTGCAAATTGCGTTGCTTGAACTATTATTAAAGAATATCCCGGAGGTCAGTTTCCTCTACAGTTTCCTCTAACGTGTACGTCTAACGAAAGATCGAGATTTCGGCCTAAGCCGACGCGCCGATCAAACTGCCTTGCGGTCGTCGCGCCGACTCTGTTTGAAGCATAAGCCATTAACAGAGGAGGTAATGTCATGCCCGATTCATCCCCCGCTCCGTACGGGCGCAAAACGCAGCGCGCGCCTGCCCTCAAGGAAGTCCACATTCTCTGGATGACCGCCGGCCTGGGTTGCGACGGCGATTCGGTTTCGATCACCGCCGCTACCCAGCCCAGCATCGAAGACGTCGTCATGGGAGCGATCCCCGGCCTCCCGAAAGTCCACCTGCACAACCCGGTGCTGGCCTATGCGAACGGCGACGAGTTTCTCGCCCCATTTCACAAAGCGGCCAAAGGCGAGCTCGACAATTTCGTGCTGGTGATGGAAGGCTCTATCCCCAACGAGAAGATCAGCGGCGAGGGTTACTGGGCGGCGCAGGGCGAGGATCCGGTCACCAAACAACCCATCAAAACCACGGAATGGATCGACCGCCTGGCGCCCCATGCGCTCGCCGTCGTAGCCGCGGGGACGTGCGCCACCTACGGCGGCATCCACGCCATGCAGGGCAATCCGACCGGATGCATGGGTATGGCCGATTATCTCGGCTGGGACTGGAAATCGAAGGCGGGCCTGCCCATCGTCAACGTGCCCGGCTGCCCGGTGCAGCCGGACAATTTCATGGAGACGCTGCTGTATCTCTTGTATCAGCTTGCGGGCTTGGCGCCCATGATCCCGCTCGACGATGCGTTACGGCCCAAGTGGCTGTTTACCCGCACCGTGCACGACGGCTGCGACCGCGGCAGCACCTACGAACAGGCCATCTTCGCGACCGAATACGGCAGCCCGAACTGCATCGTCAAACTCGGTTGCTGGGGCCCGGTAGTGCAATGCAATGTGCCGAAGCGCGGCTGGATGGCTGGCATCGGCGGCTGCCCGAACGTGGGCGGCATCTGCATCGGCTGCACCATGCCCGGTTTTCCCGACAAATTCATGCCTTTCATGGATCAACCGCCCGGATCGATCCTGTCCACGAACCTGATCAGAACGTACGGAAGCACGATCCGCAACCTTCGCAAGTTGACGATCTCGACGCTCAATGAAGAGCCTAAGTGGCGGCACAACCGGCCCAGGCTCACGACCGGGTACCAAGCCAATTAATTGCCAGGCAAACGCACACGCATAGGGGACGTACATCATGGCTATCAGCATCGAACCGCAAACCAGACCCACCGCCAAAGCCGCGCCTGGCAAGTTG
>JACDAM010000222.1 GCA_013695435.1 Burkholderiales bacterium
TCCATGCACTGACGTTTCCTTCTCGATGATGTAGGCGCTGCGGGCCAACCAACTAGAAATAGATCGACACTCCTTCAACAGGAAGTGTCATCTATGCTTCAAATGCCGTCAATAACTCTCAATAGAAGAATTGCTTAACTATTTCCCTTCGTAGTTAAACGACCTAAAACCAGGCGGATCGAACCTGCCGCACTTGTTCAGAGTGACCGGTGGACTGAGCACTTAAACGCGACCAGGGGCGCAAGCAGGCCTACGCTTACCGCCCATCGTGCGCGGCCCCAAGCGTAGGCCAGCCGGAACGAGCGATGCGATTCGCTGGGATCAGCGTGAACAGCGATCGCCGAACGATAACCAGAATCCCGGACCATGGCTCGAATAACACCAAGACAAAAAGCGCAAGGGCATAAAACCGCCGATGGGATTCGAGCGGCCATCGATAACGCCGTTTAAGCTGGCCGTATAATAAGCCCCCTTACTGCTATCGCACCTATGCTCGAATCCTGGAACACCCACCTGGCCGGTAACGGCGCAACTATCGAAGGTAGCCGGGTCGCGCATTTCGGCGATCCCGGGGCCGAGCTGCGCGCGGCGGCGACAGGCGCCATCCTGTGCGATTTATCGCATCGCTCCGTTATCGCTTTTTCCGGCGACGAGCGGCATGCTTTTCTGCACGGCCAGTTGACAAGCGACGTGAAGAATCTGGGCGCCGGCGGCAGCCGGTATGCCGGTTACTGCACGCCCAAGGGCCGCTTGCTCGCAACTTTTTTGGTGTGGCAGAACGACCGCGCGATCTATGCGCAACTGCCGTGTGAGCTGCGCGAATCGGTGCAAAAACGGCTATCGATGTACGTGCTGCGCAGCAAGGTCGTGCTGACCGATGCGAGCAGTGATTTCGTTCGTTGCGGCCTTGCCGGACCAGGTGCTGCAGCAATGATCAAAGGCAGCATCGGCGACATTCCAGCACACGATTATGAAGTCTCGCATTCCGGCGAGATATCGGTGATTCGCCTGCCGGCCGGGCGTTTTCAGATCAACGTTCCGATCGAGCGCGCCATTGGATTATGGGATGCGTTACGGCAAGAGGCGACCTGCGTGGGTGCTGCGTGCTGGGATTGGCTTGAAATACGCGCGGGCTTGCCGACGCTGACGGCCGCAACTCAGGAAGAATTCGTTCCGCAAATGCTGAACCTCGATGCGCTCGGCGCCATCAGCTTCAGCAAAGGCTGCTATCCGGGCCAGGAGATCGTCGCGCGCACGCATTATCTCGGCAAGATCAAGCGCCGCATGTATCGCGCGCACGTTGTTTCGGATGCGGTACCGGCGCCGGGTGACAAGGTGTTCAGCGCGGAAAATAACGATCAACCCGGCGGCATGATCGTCAATGCCGCGCCGGCGCCGGACGGCGGCTTTGATGTGCTCGCCGCGATCCAGACCAGCAGCGCCGAATCCGGCGCCATCCATCTCGGTTCGCCAAGCGGGGCGCCGCTTAGCCTGCTCGACCTGCCTTATTCCTTACCCTGAGGCCTTACCCTGAGCGCGATGCTGTATTGCTACTACGTCTACTATCGCGTGCAACCCGGCCAGGCGGTAGAACTCGAACAACGCGTTCGCGACATGCTATCCAGCGTGCGGCAGAACGCCGGTGTCGTCGGACGCTTGTTGAAGAAACACCAGGAGCCGCTGCTGTGGATGGAAGTCTACGAAGATGTCGGCGACGCGGCAGGATTCGAGCGCGCGCTTACCGAAGCGGTGGGCAAATTCCGGCTGCATCAGTTTCTGGTTCCGGGCTCGAAACGCGCGGTCGAATGTTTCGTTAGCTAAGTGAAATTTGTCCGAACGCAGCCGTGTGCCTTGTCTTGCTCGCCTACGATACGCATCCGGAATATGCGCTTGTGCTGGCCGCCAATCGCGACGAATTCTATGATCGCCCGAGCGCGGCAGCGGCGTTTTGGCCCGATGCGTCCGACGTGCTTGGCGGGCGCGATCTGCAGGCCGGTGGGAGTTGGCTGGCTGTCGATCGCACGGGGCGCTTCGCCGCCGTCACCAACTATCGCCAGGGGCAACGCGAGCCCGCGGCGGCACATTCGCGCGGCCATCTGATCAGCGATTACCTGAAAAATCGGCTCAGCGCGCGCGAGCATATCGAGCGAATTGCCGCGCAAGCGTCGCAATACAACGGGTTCAACCTGCTCGCGGGCGATACAGCCAGCCTTTTCTATTTTTCGAATCGCGAAGGCTCCGTGCGCAAGCTCGCTCCCGGAATCTATGGCCTCAGCAACCATTTGCTCGATTCCGCGTGGCCCAAGGTCAGCCACGGCAAAGAAACCCTGAGCGCGTTGATGAACGGCACTGAGAGCGAACTCGTCGACGGCTTGCTGGCATTCCTCATCGATCCATCGCGGCCCGCCGATCATCTGTTACCCGACACCGGCGTCAGCCTGCCATGGGAACGTCTGTTGTCTTCGGCATTTATCGCGTCGGACGACTACGGCACGCGCTCATCGACCGTATTGCTGATCGCGCGCGACGGCAACGCGATCTTCGTCGAGCAAAACTATTCCGCCGGGGGCGTGAAGGCAGAACAAAACCGCCACACGTTCAAGGTTCGGCAGG
>JACDAM010000223.1 GCA_013695435.1 Burkholderiales bacterium
GTTTTCTTCCTGGCGACATGCGCGATCACTGTCCAGTTCCTGGTCACCATCGCGCGCCGCACCGAACCGCAGTTATATGTTGCCATGTGGTACCTGATCGGCGCGTTTGTGTGGACGGTGATGAATCTTTTTTTCGGCAGCTTCATCCTGCCGTACTACATCAACGGCATCAACAGCGCAGCGTTCCACGGGCTGTTCCTGCACTACATCGTCGGCCTGTGGATCACGCCGGCAGGCTACGTGCTGATCTACTATTTCCTTCCGGCGAGCGTCAAAAACCCGATCTACAGCCACAAGCTGTCGCTGGTCGGCTTCTGGTCGCTCGCGGTCTTCTATCCGTTTGTCGGCATTCACCACTACCTGTATAGCCCGATCGCCGACTACGCTGAAACACTGGCGATCATCACTTCGATGCTGCTGATCATTCCAGTGTGGACCGTGCTGCAAAATTTCTTCGGCACCATGATCGGCCGCTGGCAGGGTTTCGGGCGCAATTTGCCGGCGAAGTTTTTGATCGTCGGTTCGATCATGTATCTGTTAGGCTGCTTCCAGGGTTCGGTCGAAGCGCTGCGCTCGATCCAGCAGCCCACGCACTTCACCGATTTCGTGATTTCGCATTCGCATCTGACGGTGTTCGGCACCTTCGTCATCTGGGCGATCGCCGGCACGGTTTACGTGATCCCCAAGCTCGCCGGGCGCGATCTTTGGTCGTTCAAGATGGGCAACTGGTCGTTCTGGCTGATCCTGATCGGCATTTCGGTGATGGGCATCAATCTGACGGCGGCCGGGCTGCAGCAAGGCTATATGTGGATGGCCGGAGTCGAATGGCTGGATTCGGTGATCACCATCAAGCCGTACTGGCTGGTGCGCACCCTGGCCGGCGTTTCCATGGATATCGGCATGTCGCTACTCGTGTATAACCTGATGCGCACCTTGCTTGCCGGGCCGCTGGCGGCGACGACCGCGCGCCCGCTGCCGATGACAGGGCGGCTGGCGGCAGGAGCGGCGCGATGAAAGGAGACAACAAGAAAAAAGCCGATTGGCCGCTGCGCACCTACGCGCTGGGCGCCGGTGTTTTCTTTTTCCTGCTCGCGGTTTTCGTCCAGGGAATCCTGCCGCTCATCGAACCTCAGTCGCGCTGGACCAAAGTCACCAAGGTCGTGCGCACCGATCTCGGCGAACTGAAATGGATGGAAGATCACGCGACTGATTACACCGCGCTCGAAGAACACGGCCGCCGCGTTTACATCCGCGAAGGCTGCTGGTATTGCCATTCGCAATACGTGCGTCCGGTGACCGGTGAGACGCGGCGCTGGGGGCCCGTCACGCAATCCGGCGAATACGCATTCGATCGTCCGCATCTGTTTTCGACACGGCGCATCGGCCCCGACCTGTCGCGCGTCGGTTTGAAATACAGCGACGCCTGGCATCTTGCGCATTTCTGGGATCCGCGCATGCTCGTGCCCGATTCGATCATGCCGCGTTTCGCCGCGCTTTTCGACGGTCCTTACGGCCCGGTCACTATCGTCGATGATGCAGCCGGCAACCGCACGCTCGAAAAAAACGCGACCACCGAGAAGCTGTTCGATTTCGCATCACAACAGCAAATCTGGCTGACGCCGAACGCCGACGGTCTGGTCTATGTCGGCCAGCGCGGTAAATATCCGATTATCTTTACGCCGAACAAGGAATACGCGGGCTCCGCTGTCAAGCTGGTCGCGTCGAGCGAGGATTTGACCGGCCTCATCGCCTATGTGCAAAAGCTCGGCACCAATCGCGGCAAATGGCGCGATGTGTTCGAACCGCAGCGGCTCGAAGCTTCGCTGGTGTCGATACCGCGTTCCGAGGAATGGGTCGATTACGGCAGGCAGGTTTACGAGCGCCGCTGCCAGGGCTGCCACGGCGCGACCGGCGATGGCAACGGCCCGGCGGCGGCATTCATCCAGAACGACAGGCCGCGCAATTTCAATCTCGCGGTATTCAAATTCCGATTGACGCCGACGGGCTCGCTGCCGACGGATGGCGACTTGCTGCGCACCATTACGCGCGGGGTGCGCGGCACCGCCATGCCGCCGTGGCACGAGTTGCCCGATCAGGACAGGCTGGCGGTGATTCAATACATCAAATACGTGCTCGCGGTCGATCGCTCCGATCCGAAAAAGCCGGTTGTTTATTTCATCGAAGAGCCGCCCAAGCCGCCGATCTACATCGGCCAGCCGCCGCCGCCTTCGGAGGCGCTCCTGGCCCAGGGCGCCAAGGTCTGGAAAGCCGCCAAATGCTGGGAATGCCACGGCGAAACCGGCAAGGGCGACGGCGAAAAAGCCGCCGGATTGACAGACGATTTCGGATTCCCGATCCCGCCGGCCAATCTGACGACCGGACAATTCAAATCGGGCCCGACCGCCCAGGACATTTTCCGCACCATGAGCACCGGCTTGACGGGAACGCCGATGCCGTCGTATTCGGATACGCTGAAAGAAGAGGATCGGTGGGCGTTGTCCTACTACGTCCTCGCGCTGTCGGCGTTCACCGACCCGTTGACCGGCGAAAAGATGAAGATCGCCCCGGCTGACCGCGCCGCGCTCAACGATCCGAAACTGACCGCGCACGAATCGCACTACGCGTATAAAGGCAGTGGCGAAAACGTGCGCGCGACCCGGTATGCGGGCGAGGCCTGGGCCGAAAAACACGGCATACAGATCGTCGCGCCGGCCGGCGCTTCGGCGAAATGATCAGCGGATTCGGAGGAGCACCATGGAACAACTGACTTTTCTGCAATTTCTGGTCGCTTTGTGCATGAGTCTGTCCGCCGTGTGCCTGTTTATCTGGGCGGTGCTGTCGGGGCTTTTTATCGACGTCGAAAAGATCAAGTACCGTGCCTACCGTGCGGAGGTCAACGATGGCGACGAATGACGAACGCGGGCTTGCCGGCGCGCGAAGCTCGGCGATGGCGAAAGAAACCAAGGATGAGCCCGAAGCGCTGGCCGCCGACATCGGCCATCAGGAGGAAGAGCCGCACCCACATGATGACGATCTGCCCTATCATCTGCGCTCCGAAAGCTACGGCGGCGGCGAAGTTCATGCGCGCCACGGCAAGGTCAACGCCTGGCTCGGCGTCGTGTACCTCGTGCTGCTCGTGTGGGCGTTGTATTACGGTTACATTTATTGGGGCGGGCTGGGGCCCGGGCTCGACTATTGAATACACGCTGTCAGCCCTGGCTTCGCAACGTTTGTTTTAGGAGCTAACGATGGCCGCAAAAATAATTCTGTGTCTCGCGATCGTGAACCTCATGATTCTGTTTACCAAGCTGGCCTTTACGTTCGGCAGTATCGCTATGTCCTGAGAGGAGACAGATATGGATCAAGCGCCGAGGAAAATCGAAATGGGCGTCGATCTGGTATCGCCGGCGCTGACCTTGCCCGACGGCATCAGCTACTGGATTTTCGTCATCATGACGATCGCATTCGGGATCTGGGTCGTTTATCTGGCGATCAAGCATTAACGTTGGAGCGGAAGGTCGCCTGCGAAGCTTGTGCGCTCGCAACCCTCGTCATCTAGAGCATAGCGAAGAATCACCTTTTTAAAAGCGAAACAGATTCTTCGGGCCAGGATCTCAGGATGACAGCTCGTTTAAAGCCGCTTCACGACATCGAAGGGCCACCGGCGAATGCCGTTCGAATCCATGACAAGTTACGTCCTGATCTTCCTCGCCGGCATCGCCGGCAGCATGCACTGCGTCGGCATGTGCGGCGGTTTCGTCTGTGCGATGAAGCCCGATCCGCGCGGAACGGCGGCGACCGCGCGCCGTCATTTGATCTATAACAGCGGTCGGGTTACGACCTATGTTTTTCTCGGCGCGGTCGTTGGCTTTGCCGGCGCATCGCTGGTCGCGCATGACGGTGGCGATACGACAGCGAGCGCCGCACAGCGCCTGCTCGCGCTGGTTTCCGGCGCGTTGATGGTGTTTATCGGTTTGCAATTTCTCGGCGCGTTCAAAACGCGTGTCCTGTCCGGCGCGGGTGGTCGATGGCTGGCGAACGCACTGCGCGATCTGCTGAATTCGCCGAGCAATCTGGCGCCGCTTGCGTTCGGCGTATTGAACGGCTTTCTGCCGTGTCCGCTGGTCTATGCGTTCGCGGCGCAGGCGGCGGCGAGCGGCGGCCCGGATAGCGGCGCCGCCATCATGCTCGCTTTCGGTCTCGGCACGTTTCCCGCGATGCTTGCGATGGGCGGCGCCGGTGTCTGGCTGCGTAGCGCTCGCTCCAGGGCGCCGCAGTTAGCGTTCCCGACCCACGACCCAAAAACCGGGGCGCGCGCAGGCGCGCATATCGCCTCGTTGCCGCGCGCCGACTGGCGGCAAAACGGCGTCCGCCTCGCCGGCGTTTTCATCGTCCTGCTCGGCATCATCACGCTTGCGCGCGGCCTGTTGCCGTTCAGCGCGCACCTGCATTAAACAGGCTGTTGAAAAACTACTGCGCTTGCCAATACGTCGTTACTCAGGGCCTCAAAATGCTCATGTATTCCCATATACATTCCGCTTTCTCGGTCCTTCGCGCCTCGTCTTGGCTGCGCTCGCTACGTTTTTCAACAGCCTGCCAACCGTGAACGCGTGCAGTCATTGCCTGTTGCCGGTAAGCCTCAACGGGCAGGAACGCGAGGTCAACGGCGAACGGCTGCCGTTTTGCTGTTACGGTTGTTGTCTCGCTTATCAGGTCAGCCATGGCGAGCGCGACGAACCGGAAGCGGCATGGTTGCTGATCCGCATCGGCGCCGGCGCTTTCCTCGCCATGTTCATCATGCTGTTCAGCCTGCTGCTGTATTCCGGCACGTTTGGGGAAAATGACGGCGTAATTGTGCGTGCCGTCCATTTCATTCTGTGGGCGCTGGCGACACCGCTGGTCGTCATACTCGGCGCGCCGTTTCTGCGCGGCGCCGCGCAGGCCGCGCGCGCCGGACGCTTTTCCGCCGATACGCTGGTCGTGATTGGCAGCTTTGCGGCTTACGGCTACTCGGCGCTGCAAGTCGTTCAGGGCGGCGATGCGGTTTACTTCGATACCGCGACCATGGTGCTTGTACTCTTCACGCTCGGACGTTACCTTGAAGCGCAGGCGCGCGTACGAACCGCGCGCAGCCTCGCGCCGATGCTGGCGGCAGAGCGCGCGAGCGCGACCGTGATGGTCGATGGTTCGGAAACCGGACGACCGGTCAGCGAAATCCTGCCCGGCGCAATCGTTCGCGTGCGCGCCGGCGAGCGTTTGCCGGTCGATGGTGTCGTCATCGAAGGGTCTTCACATTGCGACGAAGCAGTGCTCACCGGCCAGCCCGAACGTCTACGGAAACAGCCTGGCTCCAGCGTTTATGCCGGCAGCATCAACGGCGACGGCGCACTGCTGGTGCGCGCCAGCGTCGCCGGCAACGCAACGCGCTGGGTGCAGATCAGTCGCGCGGTGCGCGTTGCCCTGAGCCGCAAAAGCCTGCTCGGCGAACTCATCGATCGAGTGGCCGCATGGTTCGTTCCCGCGGTGCTGCTGCTTGCGCTGGCCACGCTCTGGTATTGGAACGCGCGCGGTCCGTTCGAAGATGCCTTGATGGCCGGACTCGCAGTATTGGTGGTTGCCTGTCCGTGCGCGCTCGGCCTCGCAGCGCCCCTGGCATGCGCACTCGGGTTGGGCGAAGCCGCGCAGAAAGGAATATTGATACGCGGCGGCGGCGTGCTGGAAAAGTTGGCTCGGGTTCGTGCATTCGCGTTCGATAAAACCGGAACCTTGACCAGCGGCTCTTTGCGCGTTGTCGAGGTAATGACCGTCAAGGCTGGCGAAGCCGAATTGTTCGGTTACGCGGCCGGGCTTGCCGCCGGCTCGAAGCACCCGCTTTCGCTCAGCATCGAAGGCGCTGCGCGGGAACGAGATTATTCCGCGCTGTCGCTGGCTGGAATCACCGCCAAACCAGGGCAGGGCATGGTCGCCGCGAACGCTGCAATGGGTTCGGCGGCCCTGATGCAAACCCATAACTGGCGCATTCCGGACGTGCTCACAGCGCGCGCGGAATCGAGTAACGCGACCCTCGTTTACGTCGGCTGGAATGGCGCCGTGCGTGGCTTGTTGTGCCTGGCCGACGAAGCGCCATCCGATGCCGGGGCCGCAGTTTCCGCGCTGCATGAACTCGGCTTCGCTACCACGATGCTGAGCGGCGACGCCGAAGCGCCGGCGGCGCGCATCGCTTGTGCGGTAGGCATCAAAAGTCATCACGCGATGCTGACGCCGGAAGGCAAGGTCGCCGCCTTGCGCGAATTCGCCCGGCAGCACGGCGCCGTGGCGATGGTTGGCGATGGCGTCAACGACGGTCCCGTGCTCGCCGCTGCGATGGTGGGCATCGCGGTCGGCAACGCAAGCGATTTCGCGCGCGAGGCCGCCGACATAACCCTGCCCGCCGCCAGTCTGCGCGAATTGCCGTGGCTGATTGCACTGGCGCGGCGTGTCCGCGATACCATGTACAAAAACCTCGCCTGGGCGTTCGGCTATAACGCGATCGCGCTGTCGCTTGCCGTGTCGGGCTTGCTGCAACCGGTGATTGCCGCCGGGCTGATGGCGGGATCGAGCGTCGTCGTCGTGATCAACTCGCTGCGCGCGGGATCGGAAAACCTTCGCGACGATGTTGTCAGCGCTTCGGCGGCCGGCGCGCGGGTCAAACTGCAATCCTAAAAACGCAAGCTCGGTTATCGCTCACCGGATTCCTCCGTCTGGGGTACGATGCGGCCATGGCTGCTTCACTGAAATCGGCCGGGATCGTCGTCGTCCGGCCGGCGCCGGCCGGCCTGGAGTTCCTCGTTTTGCGCGCCTGGCGCAACTGGGATTTCCCGAAAGGCCTGATCGAGCCCGGCGAGGATCCGGTGCGGACGGCGCTGCGCGAAACGTTCGAAGAAACCGGGGTCGTCGACCTTGTTTTTCGCTGGGGCGATGGTTTCGCCGAAACCGCGCCGTACGCGAGAAATAAAATTGCCCGCTATTATCTGGCTGAGGCGAAAGATGCGGAAGTGCGTCTGGCGCCGAACCCGATCTTGGGCCGTCCGGAACATCACGAATACCGCTGGGTCACACACGAGAACGCCGCCCGGCTCTTGCCCGAGCGTCTGCGGCCCGTGCTCGAATGGGCACATTTGCTGGTGAACGGAAAACGATAATCGGCGACCGGCAAGGCGGCTTGCGAGCCGGATCGCAGATGGTTTGGTAAGCTCCGTTTGCGTCTTACTGCCACTCTATCCTGACCAATTGCAAGACTGGACCGAATACACGCGTTTTCTGATCGCGCTGACTGCCGTGCTCGATCCTTTCCTGGCGGTGCCGGTGTTTCTCGGCCTGACCGTCGGCCATAACGATGTCGAACGCGCTCGCGTCGCACGCACTATCAGCGTGACCGTATTGGGGGTGTTGCTCGTCGCGGCGATCACCGGCGAAGCCTTGCTGCGCTTGATGGGATCGAGCCTGGCGTCGTTCCGCGTCGGCGGCGGCCTGGTGCTGCTGCTGATGGCGTTTGCAATGTTGAATGCGCGCGCCGGCGATGTGCGCCAGACGACCGCAGAGGCCGACGAGCTGGAAAGCCGCGGCGCGGTAGGCATCGTGCCGCTGGCGATTCCATTGCTCGCCGGGCCGGGCGCGATCAGCATGGTTATCATCGCAACCCAGCACGGCGACTGGCGGCATTATCTGGCGATTGCGTTTTGTGTTGCCGTGGTCTGTGCGCTGCTGTGGCTGGTATTGCGGCTGGCCGTGCCGATCGGGCGCGCCATGGGCAATACCGGCATGAATATCGCGAACCGCTTGCTGGGTTTGCTGCTGGCCGGCATCGCCGTCGAAACTATTGCCATCGGCCTCAAGCAATTGTTTCCGCTGCTGGGTGGCGGATGAGCGCGATCAAACAGGATGGCGCGGTCGATTGCGTGATCGTCGGCGCCGGTCCCGCCGGGCTGACAGCGCGATTTATCTTGCCCGCTTCCGGCGTAGCGTGCGCCTCATCGGTGCGGGCAGCAGCCGCGCAGTTTTGATTCCGCTTTCACATAGTTTTACCGGATTCCCGGACGGAATTTCGGGCGCTGATCTAAGCCCATCGTTTTCCTGAACTTTCGCTCTAGAACAGACCTGCCATTCGCAGGGACGAGAAAAGCCCGATGGCTGTCCACAGCGCGACCGCCATTGCAACGGATCGGACAAAATCACGCATGCTCTTGCTCCTTGAGAAAAAGACGCGGCAAGCACCGCAAGTTTTATTCCTTCGTTAATCGCCGGCGAAGAAGGGCAGTCGATAGCTGCTGAAGTGAAAAGGCGGGGCACTATATGCCGTTTATTGGAGTGGACGACGTCGCTCACCACATTCCGCGCTTTGCCCGGCGCCAAGAATGTTATCGAACAGGTGTATTCCCGATTGCCGGGCGGGCAAAAAGATGTTGATGCTGTTCGAATCGACCGCAGCTACTTTGGAGGGGAGTTGACCGCCGGATGGGACACGCCCGGCCGTAACAGGATCCAACGCCTTTGAACCGGCAAGATATTTGTACACACCTTACTCAGCAGCCAAAAACAAGGATGCCAGCTCAGTTGCCATCGCCCTCAGCCATCGGCGCCAGCCGCTCCGTCAAATCAGTCTCACGAATCTTCTCAGCCATATCTCTCAGCATCGATTCGCGCAGCAGCATTTTTGGCGTAACCGCCAAGCCGACAGTTTCCAGCACGCGCCGCCAGCGGTGTACCCAATCGTGCCGTAGCAGCGAATTGACCACGTTGTCCTGGCGAATCCTGGCCAGGCGCTGCGGCTGGGCGTCCAGCTCCGCTATCGTATCGGCGATGTCGGGCGCGTCGAACGGAAGGGGAATGACTGCGTCCGGCCAACCGAAATATTCATTGAACGCCGCCGGCGCCGGAGGTTTCCCCAGCATGACCGCTCCTGCCGCAGCTCCCTCGAAAAAACGCGCACCGATCTCCATGTGTCCATGGTTCGTACCCAATTCATTCGCGCGTGCATGATTGGCAATGAAATAGCGGGATCGCTTGAGCAGATTCGAAATTAGCAGTCTGTGCTCGCTGGGAGAAGGTACGTTGCCGCTTTTGACGGTGTCGTAGTAATAAGTGATGTGCTTCCGCTCTGCGAGTTCGAGCAGCGCCTGATGCGTCACCGCGGAGCGCCGGCCCAGGTTCCAGACATCGATGCTGCGCCGCGGCGCGACCGGAAACGGGGCAAACCTGACAGCATCGATACCCATCGGCAGATAAGTGCACGGGCGGCCGATTATTTTCGAAATCACTTCGACGCTGTTCTGCGTGCCCAGGAACACATGATCGAATTCACGCAGCGGGCGTAATAAAAACTCGCGCCCCTTCAGCCACTCTTCGCTCCAGCATTCATCGAGGTAGCAAACCGCGTTTCTGCATTTTTCCCGCCAGTTCCGGATTGACGTGATAGCGATCAGTTCAAAAATATCCATGCAGATGATGAAGAAAAGATCGTATTTCTGAATCAGATGGCAACTGTTGAAATGCGGTGTGAGAAGGCGGATCGCCCACTTTGCATCGGTTGCGTAGTTCGCCAACGTGTACAGTTTGCGGGAAAGTTGGTACGAATGCGCCGGCAGATAGGTATCGACGTCATCCCATTCCCCGATCAGATCCTCCCACTCGTAGAAAGCGGCATGCCACACACGGTCGTGAATGGCCCGTTCGGACAATGTGAAAATTCTTGAGCCCGGGTTTGAATTGAACTTGATCGTTCGGCCAGGTAGTTTCATTATCAATTCGTTCTTTGAGATGAAATATCCGCAACAGTAGGAGGTGTTTCGTTCCTTTGAGCAACGTCAGCACTCTTTCCGTCCCCGGAAATGCCGGTCTGCTATCAAGTCAAGCCTTTCAAACGTCCTGAATCCCGGCCCCACTCTTTTTGGGAATCCAGCATAGTAAAATATACTCGCATTTCTTGTTTTGCCGTCCATCCGGTAGTATCGCCGTTTGTCCGGGATAACGAAATATTTTAGCAAATCCCGTCATTGCGCCTGGTTCCTGCACCGAAAATCCCTGAAACCTCGATGATGATTTTTTCAAAATCAAAAGCCTTGCAGGAAACAAGCCATGCCTTGATTCCAGGCGGCTGCCACACCTACGCGAAGGGCGACGATCAGTTTCCCGAAAGCGCGCCGGCTTTCATCGCGCGCGGCGAAGGCTGCCACGTGTGGGACGTCGACGGCAACGAATTTATCGAATACGGCATGGGCTTGCGAGCCGTCACTCTCGGTCATGCCTTCAAACCGGTGATCGATGCAGCCTGCCGGCAAATCCAACTCGGCCAGAATTTCACACGGGCGGCGCCGGTCGAAGTCGAATGCGCGGAAACGTTGCTGGATCTGATTCCGGCCGGCGACATGGTCAAATTTACCAAAGACGGATCCACTGCCACGAGTGCGGCGGTTCGTCTGGCGCGCGCGTGCACGGGACGCGACATGGTTGCGATCTGCAGCGATCATCCGTTCATTTCATACAACGACTGGTTCATCGGCGCTTCGCCGATGCCCGCCGGCATCCCCGCGGCCGTGCGCGATCTCACGATTAAATTCGACTACAACGATATAGCGAGTCTGCAGGCTGCTTTCGATCGTCATTCCGGAAAGATTGCGTGCGTGATCATGGAGGCCGAGAAAAACCAGCCGCCTGCTGATGATTTTCTGCACAAGGTTCAGGCCATGTGCAGGAAAAATGGCGCGCTTTTTATTGTCGACGAAATGATTACCGGTTTCCGCTGGCACCTGGGCGGCGCCCAGCAATATCATGGTCTTGATCCCGATCTGTCCTCTTTCGGCAAAGCCATCGCCAACGGTTTCGCGCTGTCTGCACTGGTCGGCAAAAAAGAGTTCATGATTCGCGGCGGCTACGAACACGACAAGGAACGCGTGTTTTTGCTTTCCACCACGCATGGCGCTGAAACCGGCGCGCTCGCCGCCGGGATCGCAACGATGAACGTCTATCGAGACCAGCAAGTTGTCGAGATTCTCTACAAGCAGGGGAAACGGCTCGCCGACGGCATCAACCGGGCAATCAGCGAACATCAGCTCGAAGGCTATTTCGGACTACTCGGAAAACCCTGCAATCTGGTTTACTCGACCAAGGACGAGAACAAAAAGGATTCGCAGCCTTTCCGCACGCTGTTTCTTCAGGAAACCATCAAGCGCGGGCTGATTCTGCCTTCGCTTGTAATCAGCTTCGCGCATACCGATGCCGACATCGATCGCAGTGTGGAAGCGATAGCCGAAGCGCTGCTGGTCTACAAGAAGGCGTTAAGCGACGGGATAGAAAAGTATTTGATCGGGCGCCCGATCAAGCCGGCGATTCGTGCGCGCGCTTGAACTGCTCAACACCAGGAACGATTTTCTGTTTACTCCGGTGCGACGCAGAGGATTGCGAGGTACTTGCTGAAGCAAGGAGGTACGTCCTGTCCTGGCGGAGAGAGCGTCCGCTCCCTTTATGTCCGATGTCGTCCGCGGATATCCGGAATTCCACTTACAATCTCCTGATTAGGCTGAACTCTTTTTACCACAATCGTCTTGCTATGTCTTTTGGTGTCCGATACAATCCGACACTAAGACATGGGTAAGAATTTGGGTAGACGATGGCCAAGGTCAACCGGTTACAACCGATCCGACTAAGCAAGCTGCGGGAGCGCGGGTATTACGCCGATGGAGGAAACCTGTACTTGCAGGTGTCCGATTTCGGTACGAAGTCCTGGGTCTTTCGTTTCACTCTGAATGGCAAGCCTCGCGAAATGGGGTTGGGATCATTGACTACCTTTGATCTTGCTGATGCCCGCGTAAAGGCCAGGGCTTGCCGCAAATTGCTCGACGATGGGATTGATCCCATCGAAGAACGAAAGGCAAGGCGGTTAGAAGCAAAGCTGGCTGCCGCTAACAACATGACCTTTGCACAGGCCGCGCTCGCTTACATCGATGCGCATAAGGCGGGCTGGAAGAACGCAAAACATGCGAGTCAATGGACGAATACGCTTCAGACGTATTCTGGACCAGTCTTTGGCGGTCTGCCAGTACAGGCGATCGATACGGGCTTAGTGATGCGGGTTCTCGGCTCGATATGGAACGAGAAACCTGAAACCGCCAGCCGGCTGCGCGGCAGGATAGAGTCGATTCTCGACTGGGCGACCGTCCGAGGACTGCGCTCGGGAGACAACCCGGCTCGATGGAAGGGACATCTCGACAAGCTGCTGCCGGCGCGAACAAAGGTCAAGGCGGTCAAGCACCATGCTGCCTTGCCGTACCAAAAAATGGCTGGCTTTATGGCAGAGCTACGGCAACAACACGGCATTGCCTCTTTGGCGCTCGAATTTCTCATTCTCACTGCGACGCGCACTGGCGAAACGATCGGTGCGCGCCCGGAAGAGTTCGATCTGAACGAGAAGGTCTGGACGGTGCCGGCTCAACGGATGAAGAGCAAGCGCCTGCATCGCGTCCCCTTGTCTCCTCGCGCCTTGGCGATTGTCGAGTCCTTGATAAAGGCAGGCGAAGGCGACTATGTCTTCGCCGGGAAAAGCCCGAAAAAGCCGCTATCCAATATGGCCATGCTTTCGCTGCTGAAGCGAATGGGCTATGAAACCATTACAGCCCACGGCTTCCGGTCATCGTTCAGAGACTGGGCAGCGGAGCAGACGAACGTGGCGAGAGACGTTGCCGAAGCTGCGCTGGCGCATACGCTATCGGACAAGGTAGAAGCTGCGTATCGGCGTGGCGACTTATTCGAGAAACGGCGCCTGCTCATGAATCAGTGGGCCAAACACTGTCAGGCCGAGAAGGGATCAGGAAAAGTGATTGCCTTAGGACGCGCGATCTCGTCCAAGTCCAGCTAGCTCTTAAGAAAACTCAACCCCCGCCCCCCCAAGGGGGGTAGCCTGACCTGAGGGGGCACCCGAATTTATCCTGGCTACCGAGAGCTAGAAGCTCCCTTCGTCCTCCAGTACGTGCCTAAAAATCCCGTTCGTTTTCTTAGAAAAGGATTATTTAATGGCTAAAAGCCCCAACGATGAGTGGCACCCCAATAATGCAGAGTTATGGGGTGCTCTGACGACGATTGAGCACGGTTTCGATCCTGATGTCGCACTTCGCGTAGCTCGCTATTTTTTTCAACGGCTGGAAGACGATCTAAATTTTAACGAACGTGCATTTAGCCGATACATTTGGCACGCCCTGGGCCTCATCGTTGCTGGCCACAGCGCAAACGCTGCATTCGGCTTTTCGCGGAAAAGAAAAAGACCAGTTGCCCATGATATCGACCGCCAGATGGCACTGGCCGCATCAGTAATACTTTGCATGAAAAATGCTCCTGAATCCGTTACTGGCCGCTGGGAACATGCAATTGGCGAGACTGCCAATTTGTTCTTCAAGGACGGAACAGGCGATAGGGCTATTGCAGCAGCCTACGCCCGATATAAGAAGGTTTTCTCCCATTTTAATTTTACGGATGACGAACTCCAGGAAATCGTGGACGCCGCTATGACTACGGTTAAATAGGGCTTATTTAAACGATTAGAAAGCGCGACCGGATGTCGGAAGATGGCTCTGTCCCTATTAAGACGGAGCGCAGTATGAACCATCATCTTCCTGAGACAGGCTATCTTCGTCTCTCCCAAATCATTGGAGACAAGAAAGCGAACCCTCCAGTACCCCCAGTAATTCCAGTTGGTAAGAGCACATGGTGGGAAGGAGTGCGAACCGGACGTTTTCCACGATCCATCAAGCTCGGAAAGCGGACGACCGCATGGCGCGTTGAAGATATACGCGCATTCATCGAGCGGGCGGCAAGGGAGGGAGCATGACGCCCAAAATTAAAGCCGCACCCGGCGATAAGACCGAGGCGGCTTTCAAAGGTGATCAGAATATCCATTTTACCGAGCCGCTCGCCAATGAGCAATCCTTTGGAACTCGCTCAGTTCAATCTTCCTCTCCCGATCGCGGAAACCCACATAGTGCCCAGACGCTTCAGATCGCTCAATCCGTTTTGACGACTGGCGATTCCGCACACATCCATTGCATGAGCGACACCCGGCAACGGGGAAGCGACGCCCAGAAAGCTGCGAAAGAACCCGGCGCTGACAGCGTCGCGCAGTTGCTGATCGACCCGATACGGAGCCGCACGAGAAGAGAGGTGCAGCATCCCGAGTGGCGGTCAGCATGAACGCACCGCCATCGACCATTGCTGTTCCGCAGCCCGACCCGGCGCGCATCAGGCAAGCACTCGACTCGCTTTGCGATCCCGATGACATGATCGAGTTGCGCGCAATCTCGACTCGCGGGCGCAAGCAAACTAGCGCCGGATATTTCGATGCAGCGCATCGCGAGGAACTGATCCGCGAGGCGATCCGACTGAACAAGCAGGGCGCCGCAGTTTACGTGACGGTCAACGCAATAGACCCGCAGTTGCTGGGGCGCTATGACAACCGAATAGAGCAGAACGCGACCGCCACGACGACAGATGCCAACGTCATCCGGCGTCGCTGGCTGCTGCTCGACTTCGATCCGGTCAGACCGAAGGACACGAGCGCTACCGATGCGCAATTCGAGGCGGCAAAAGACAGGGCGCGGGAATGCTACACCTATCTGCGCGAGCAAGGCTGGACTGATCCCGTTAGCGCTATTTCGGGTAACGGCATGCACTTACTCTACCCGATCGATCTACCGAACGACGATGAGACGCGGAATCTGATTAAGGGCGCACTGGCGGCCCTCGCTGATCGCTTTGACGATGATGCCGTCCAGCTCGACCAAAGCGTTTTCAACGCCGCGCGCATTACTAAGCTGTATGGCACGGTCGCCAAAAAAGGCGACCACACCGAGCTCGCGCCGCACCGCTTGTCGCACATCGTCAAAGCGCCGGGGCGCACGGACGTTGTGACCGCCGAGCAATTGCACGCGCTGGTTCCAGTTGCGCTGGTTAAGCGACCCGCAGCCAGGTTCAACGGCACATATCACCAATTCGATCCACTCGATTTCCTGCCGCGGCTCGGTATCGACTACCGACAAGAAATGCACGAAGGCAGCGAGCGCTTCAAGTTGGAAACGTGTCCGTTCAACGCAGACCACGGTCGCGGCGAAGCAGCGATCTTTCGTGCTGCCGACGGGAAGCTTGGGTTCAAGTGTCAGCATTCGAGCTGTTCGGATAAACACTGGCAAGACGTGCGGGAACTGATCGACGGCCACCGAAGCGACCGCACAGGACGCGCCACAGCGAACGGAAATCGGGGGATTGTCGCAGAACCCCATGCGAGCGGCGCAAACAAGCAAGCAAGCGCTGATAAGGCGCTTCCTGTCACCTATCGGCGCGTATCCGATGTACAAGCCGTGCCGATACGCTGGCTATGGAAGGGACGCATTGCACGCGGCAAGGTATCCCTGCTGGCGGGCAATCCGGGTTTGGGCAAGTCGCAAATCGCGGTCCACATGGCGGCCATCGTTTCGACCGGCGGGACGTGGCCGGATGGCGCGGAATGCGGGCAGGGGAACGTCATCATTCTATCGGCAGAGGATGACGCGGCGGACACAATCCGTCCGCGGCTCGAAGCGGTAGGTGCCGATTTAACCCGCGTGTTCATCCTCGACGCTATTGTCGATAGCTACAGCGCCGATGGCGAGGAATGCGGGCGCGCATTCAATCTCAAGAGCGATGTTGGCAAGCTTGAAGCGATGCTGTCTGAGATTGGCGGCGTGGCGCTGATCGTCATCGACCCGGTTTCGGCTTATTTGGGCGACACGGACTCGCACAAGAACGCGGATGTTCGGGCGATCCTTTCTCCGCTGTCCAGTAT
>JACDAM010000224.1 GCA_013695435.1 Burkholderiales bacterium
CAGGGCAAGATCACGAACTGGAACCAGATCGATCCTTCATGGCCGAGTGAGCCGCTGACTCTTTTCGGCCCAGGCGCCGATTCCGGTACCTTCGACTATTTCACCGAAGCCATAGTCGGCAAATCGAAGGCCAGCCGCGGCGACTTTACCGCGAGTGAAGACGACAACGTCCTGGTGCAAGGCGTGTCGCGCGACAAGGGGGCGCTCGGCTATTTTGGTTTTGCTTATTACGTTGAAAACCAGAAAAAGCTGAATGCGGTTGCGATCGATAACGGCAAAGGCAAACCCGTGCTGCCATCGGCGGAAGCTGTCGAGAACGGCACTTACGTACCGTTGTCGCGCCCGATATTCATTTACGTGAGCGAGAAATCGCTGGCCAAGCCCGAGATCAAGGAATTCGTCCAGTACTACCTGCTGAACGCGCCGAAGCTGGTTGCCGAAGTCCAGTATGTGCCGCTTCCGCAGGCCGCGTACAAGACTGCCATGCAGCACTTGGAGCAGAAAAAGTTCGGTACCGTGTTCGGCGGCGAAGCTGATGTCGGTGTCAAGATCGACGAACTGTTGAAGCGCGAAGCCAAACTCTAATCGATATCTTCGCAGCAGCTCTCTGATTGCGTTCTCCCGTTCCTGGGTTTATCGGACCAGGAAAGGAGAACGAATCGAGGTTTGTGTAGTGCCCGTCGAGCGCGAACGGCCCTCGATCAGATTCCTAATAGCAGGATGAGCGCCGCCGCGCGTGCCCAGGATTTCCCAATGACGAATGCGCCTCAAGGCATTCAGAACGCGCGCGCCAGTCACGGCCGGATGCTCCGGGTATAATATGCCGCAAACATCCACCTATAGCTTGTCTCCGATGGCGGATCTCAGTATCCCCGCTCGATTCGCTGTGCAGAGATCGCGCAAGATTCGCGAACGAATATTCGAGTTTCTGTTACTTCTGGCCGCGGTTTCATCGGTCGCAACCACCATCGGCATCCTGTATATTCTGATCAGCGAATCGCTGGTTTTCTTCCAGAACGTTCCGCTCTCCGAATTCCTGACCGATACCCAGTGGACGCCGCTTTTCAGTAATCCGCATTACGGCATCCTGCCGCTCTTGTCCGGCACGCTCGTGAGTTCAGCCGTAGCGCTCCTGGTTGCAATCCCGCTCGGCACCATCATCGCGATTTACCTGTCCGAGTTCGCGCCGTTTTCGGTGCGCGAAGTCGCCAAACCCTTTCTGGAAATGCTCGGCAGCGTGCCGACCGTAGTCTACGGTTACTTCGCGCTGTTGTTCGTTACGCCGCTGTTGCAACAATTCATTCCCGGTTTACCGGGATTCAGCTTGCTCTCCGCGGGCCTGGTGATGGGTATCATGATCATTCCGTATGTGAGTTCCCTTTCCGAGGACGCCATGCGGGCGGTGCCGATGGCGTTGCGCGAAGGTTCGTACGCAATGGGCGCGACGCGCTTCCAGACCGCATCGCGCGTCGTCGCGCCGGCCGCCTTTTCCGGGATTGCGGCAGCCTATGTGCTCGGGGTGTCGCGAGCGGTCGGCGAGACCATGATTGTGGCCGTCGCCGCGGGTCTGCAGCCGAATCTGACCTGGAACCCCGCCGAGCCGGCCGCGACCATCACTGCCTATATCGTGCAGGTCAGCCTGGGCGACTTGCCGCACGGCAGCATCGGCTACCAGACCATATTCGCCGCAGGCCTCACCTTGATGTTGCTGACTCTGGTATTCAACATCGCCGGCCATGTTCTGCGCCGGCGCTACCGGCAGGTCTATTAATGGCAAAAGGCAATGGAAGATAGCGCGCGCATTCAGCACATGCGCACGATGATCGCCAGCCGTAAACGCTGGGATCTCGTGTTCGCTGTGATCGGCATGATCGCGCTGGCGATTGGCGTTCTGGCATTCGCGGCGCTTTTTATAGACATGTTGATAAAAGGCGCGCCGCGCCTGTCGGCGGAGTTTTTCACGTCTTTCCCTTCGCGGCGTGCGACACAAGCCGGCATCCTGTCGGCATGGGTCGGCAGCACGCTGGTCATGCTGGTGACGGCGATAGCCGCCGTGCCGCTGGGCGTCGGCGCCGGTGTTTATCTTGAAGAGTACGCCGCCAAGAACTGGTTTACCGATCTGATCGAAATCAACGTGACCAATCTGGCCGGCGTGCCTTCCATCGTTTATGGTTTGCTGGCGCTCGGGCTTTTCGTTTATCAGTTCGGCCTAGGTCAAAGCGTACTCGCCGCCGGGCTGACGCTCGCGCTCTTGATCCTGCCGGTGGTCATTGTTGCGACGCGTGAAGCGATACGCGCCATCCCGGTTGGCATTCGTGAAGGCGCTTATGCGCTCGGCGCGACCAAGTGGCAGACGACTGCCGACCATATCCTGCCGTATTCGACGCCCGGCATTCTGACCGGCGTGATCATCGGCCTGGCGCGCGCGATCGGTGAAACCGCGCCGATCATCACCATAGGCGCGTTGACCTTCATCGCGTTTCTGCCGCCATCGCCGATCGAGAGCACGTTTCCGTATGTGTCGTTCGACTGGCTGATGGCACCGTTTACCGTGATGCCGATCCAGATGTTCAACTGGACGTCGCGGCCAGAAGCGGCGTTCCAGGCGAATGCCGCAGCCGCCGGGCTGGTACTCGTCGTCATGACGCTGTCCATGAACGGACTCGCCATCTATATCCGCTATCGCTTACGAAAGAATCTCAAATGGTAGACACCGTGGTCAGCACCAAGCCGGAAACCCCCGGCAGCGCAGCCCAGTTGCAGCCCCAGCCTGCGCTCGAACGCAAGGCCGAGACCAAGGGCCTGCATTTTTATTACGGCTCGTTTCACGCGCTGAAGAACATCAATCTGACGCTTTACGACAAACAAGTCACGGCGCTGATCGGGCCATCGGGCTGCGGCAAGTCGACTTATCTGCGCTGCTTCAACCGCATGCACGATCTGTATCCGGGCAATAAATACGAGGGCCAGATCCGGCTTTATCCGGACGATACCAATCTGCTCGGGCGCGAAGTCGATCCGATAGAAGTGCGCATGCGCATCAGCATGGTGTTCCAGAAGGCGAATCCGTTTCCCAAGACGATTTACGAGAATGTCGCGTATGGTCTGCGCGTGCGCGGCGTGTCGAAGCGATCGCTGCTCGATGACAAGGTCGAGGAAGCGCTGCGCGGCGCGGCGTTGTGGGATGAGGTCAAAGGCCGCTTGAAAGAACTCGCGTTCAATTTGTCCGGCGGGCAGCAACAGCGGCTGTGCATCGCGCGCGCCCTGGCGACCGATCCCGAGATACTGCTGTTCGACGAGCCGACATCGGCGCTCGATCCGATCGCCACCGCCAGCATCGAAGAACTGATCACCGACCTGAAGAGCAAGGTGACGATATTGATCGTCACCCACAATATGCAGCAGGCAGCGCGCGTGTCCGATTTTACCGCCTACATGTACCTGGGCGAACTGATCGAGTTCGGCGTGACCGACACCATTTTCATCAAACCGAAGCACAGGCAGACTGAAGACTATATCACCGGACGGTTTGGCTGATGACGGCGGAAACCTGAGTTCGCTTACCCTTCCCTTGACGGGGAACGAGCGGGCTTGCGGCACCTCCTTCCTCTTGAGGGGGAAGGTTATGGCCGGGGTGAAAGGAGGAGACGCAGTTCGCCGAGCGGATTTCTTTCCGTATTTCCGGTTTTCTCCCTTACATCGTTTGACCGCAACACCCCCCACCAGTAAAATCACAGGGTTTTAGTGACGGTTCAGGTAATGCGCCAAAAGCTCGTCGCCGGCAATTGGAAAATGCACGGCAATCTCGGGCAGAACCGATCGCTGCTCGAAGCAGTCAGACGCAGTGTCGATGATTTCCCGGAAGTGTGTTGCGCAGTGCTGGTCCCCTATCCATATCTCGCCCAAACCCAGGAATCATTGCAGTCGACCCGGCTCCAGTGGGGCGCGCAGAACGTCAGCGAATTTGCGAGCGGCGCCTACACGGGCGAGGTTTCGGCGCGGATGCTGTGCGATTTTGGCTGCCGCTTTGCAATCGTCGGCCATTCCGAGCGCCGCGCCCTGTACGGCGAGGACAGCGGCACCGTCGCCAGAAAGTTCAAGGCAGCGCAGGCTGGCGGGCTGATCCCCATCCTGTGCGTCGGCGAGAGCCTCGACGAACGCGAAAGTAGTTTGACCGAAGACATTGTCGGCTCGCAACTCGACAGCGTTTTGAACCACTGCGGCGCGGCATCTCTGGCTGAAGCCGTCGTTGCATACGAGCCGGTCTGGGCAATCGGCACCGGAAAAACCGCGTCGCCCGCCCAGGCGCAGGCGGTGCATGCATTCATACGCGATCGCATTGCCGGTCAAGACGGTGCGATCGCGGCCGAGCTGAGAATACTTTACGGCGGCAGCGTCAAAGCGGCCAATGCGAAAGAACTTTTTGCGATGCCGGACATCGATGGCGGATTGATCGGCGGCGCCTCGCTGGCGGCTGATGAATTTCTGGCGATTTGTAATGCTGCTGCCGGGTCTAAGGATTAATTATGCAAACAGTTATTTTAGTGCTGCACGTGCTGACCGCGTTCAGCGTGATCGCTCTGGTGCTGCTCCAGCATGGCAAGGGCGCCGACATGGGCGCTGCGTTCGGCAGCGGCTCGTCGGGCAGTCTGTTTGGTTCGACCGGCTCGGCGAATTTCCTGAGCCGGGCCACGGCGGTCTTGGCGGCGCTATTCTTTATTACCAGCATGGGGCTGACCTGGCTATCGAGCCGCGGCGATGACTCGGTCGGCGTAATGGGCACCCGGCAAAGCATTCCACAGCCGGAACAACCATTGCCAACACCCTCGCCTGCGCGGAACGCGGGCAGTACCGCTGATCCTATTGCAGCGCCGGTTCCACAAGCGCCCGCATCTGCCGGCCAGGGCGAAGTCGGCGCCGATGGAGGCACAGGTGGAAATGCGGGTCGAAATCCTGCCCAGGGCAGTTCGAAATCGAACGAGATTCCGAAGTAACGGTTGTCGTCAGGCAGAACCAGCAACGCGTCGTATTTGCAGTGTTCGAAAAATGCCGATGTGGTGAAATTGGTAGACACGCCGTCTTGAGGGGGCGGTGGCGCAAGCCGTGTCAGTTCGAGTCTGATCATCGGCACCATATTCAAGGGATCGGTAGTCAGGGACCGGGCGAGCGAGCGATCCAGGTGCTACCCGATCTCCCCCGGCCTCTGATACCCGGAGCCTGCACAAATGGCAGAAAATTATTTCCCGATCCTGTTGTTCATTGTCGTCGGGCTTGCCCTCGGCGTGATTCCGCTGGTGCTCGGCAGCCTTCTTGGGCCGAACAATCCCGACAGCGAAAAACTTTCTCCGTACGAATGCGGTTTCGAGGCCTTCGAAGACGCGCGCATGAAATTTGATGTGCGTTATTACCTGGTCGCGATTCTGTTCATTCTTTTCGATCTCGAGATCGCGTTTCTTTTCCCGTGGGCGGTCGTATTCGATGAACTCGGCGTGTTCGGCTTCGTCGCCATGATGATTTTCCTGACGATACTTGTCGTCGGCTTCATCTACGAATGGAAGAAGGGCGCTCTCGAATGGGAATAGCGAGCCTGACCAACGCTGCCGCCAGTTTGTTGCCGAATTCGCGCAGCAATTCGGCACATGGCGCGAAGAGATGCACGTTGGCTCGCCGCGAGCCCTATGCGCCTGCAAGTTTGCGGCCCAATCCGCGCCGATCTGAATTCCAATGAGTATCGAAGGCATCCTCGACAAAGGTTTCGTCACCGCCAGGCTCGACGACGTGATCAACTGGACGCGCACGGGTTCGCTGTGGCCGATGACGTTCGGTCTTGCCTGTTGTGCGGTCGAGATGATGCACGCCGGCGCATCGCGCTACGATCTGGATCGCTTCGGCGTCGTGTTCCGGCCGAGCCCGCGTCAATCGGATGTGATGATCGTCGCCGGTACTCTGGTCAACAAGATGGCGCCGGCGCTGCGCAAGGTTTACGACCAGATGGCGGAGCCGCGCTGGGTGATTTCGATGGGCTCGTGCGCGAACGGCGGCGGTCCTTACCACTATTCGTATTCGGTGGTGCGCGGCTGCGACCGCATCGTTCCGGTCGATATCTATGTGCCGGGTTGTCCACCGACCGCGGAAGCCTTGCTGTTCGGCATCATACAGTTGCAGAACAAGATCAGGCGCACCCACACGATCGCGCGGCCGTGACTTCCCGCCTCGACAAGCTCGCCGCAGCGCTGCCCGTGGTGCTCGGCGAAAAGCTGATCAGCCTGGGCGACGCTGTCAACGAGATTACGATCGTCGTCACTGCCGCCGATTTGAGCGCAGTGGCCCGGATGCTGCGCGATCATCCCGAGTTGCGCTTCGAGCAACTGATCGATTTATGCGGCGTCGATTACCTGGATTACGGCGCGGGCGCGGATACGTTACCGGCGCAGCCGGCCGCTGGCGAGCAGCGCCCGCCTCCTGCCGCCCTCGCAAGCTCGCGTTCAGATAACGTATCGCGGCAGGAGAGCGCGGACCCATTACCGGCGCAGCCGGCCGGCGCGTTGACCAGCGGACGCTTCGCTGTCGTCTACCACCTGCTTTCGATCACGCACAATGTTCGCCTGCGCCTGCGCACTTTCGCGCCGGATGACACGTTTCCCGTTTTCGATTCGGCCATCGACATCTGGCCGAACGCGAACTGGTACGAGCGCGAAGCGTTCGATCTTTACGGCATCGTGTTCCAAGGTCATCCCGATCTGCGCCGGCTGCTGACCGATTACGGCTTTGTCGGTCACCCGTTCCGCAAGGATTTTCCTTTGAGCGGCAACGTCGAAATGCGCTACGACCCGGAGCAGCAGCGCGTCATCTATCAGCCGGTCACGATAGAACCGCGCGAACTTGTACCCCGCATCATCCGCGAAGACAAGTATGGCGATGTCGATGCACACAAGCGCTGATCGCATACCCGCTGACTGTACTACCGCGACTGCCTCGCCCTTGCCTGCCCCGGCAGGTATTAAGCCGGGGACAGGGGAGGGCTGGGGTGGGGGTGAACGTTACCGCTCGGCGCCATGCCCGGCTGACGCCCAATGCGGCGGCGCGCTACAGGAATTCCCTTTCCGCCGTGCCTGAGATTCGCAACTACACGATGAATTTCGGCCCGCAGCATCCCGCCGCGCACGGCGTGCTGCGGCTGGTGCTCGAGCTCGACGGTGAAGTCATTCAGCGCGCCGATCCGCACATCGGCCTCTTGCATCGCGCGACCGAGAAGCTGGCCGAACACAAACTGTATGTGCAAAACCTGCCGTACATGGATCGCCTCGATTACGTATCGATGATGTGCAACGAGCACGGCTACGTGCTCGCCGTCGAGAAGTTGCTGCGGATCGAAATCCCGATCCGAGCGCAATACATACGGGTAATGTTCGACGAAATCACGCGGTTGATGAACCATCTGATGTGGTTGGGCGCGCACGCGCTCGATATCGGCGCCATGTCGGTATTCCTGTATTGCTTCCGCGAGCGCGAAGACCTGATGGATTGCTACGAAGCGGCGTCCGGCGCGCGCATGCACGCGGCATATTATCGGCCGGGCGGCGTCTACCGCGATCTGCCGGAATTGATGCCGCAGTATCAGGCGTCGAAAATCCATGACGAAGACGAAGTCAGGAAGCTCAACGAAAGCCGGCAGGGTTCGCTGCTCGATTTCATCGAAGACTTCACCATTCGCTTCCCGAAATACATCGACGAATACGAAACACTGCTGACCGACAATCGCATCTGGAAGCAGCGCACTGTGGGCATCGGCGTGGTGTCGCCCGAGCGTGCGCTGGCGCTTGGCTTCACCGGTTGCATGTTGCGCGGCTCGGGCGTCGAATGGGATTTGCGGCGTAAACAGCCGTACGCCGTTTACGAGCGCATGGAATTCGATATTCCGATCGGCGTCAACGGCGATTGCTACGACCGCTACCTGGTCCACATCGAAGAGATGCGGCAATCGAATCGCATCATCGAACAATGCATCGCCTGGCTGCGCGAAAACCCCGGCCCGGTGATGACTGCCAACCGCAAAATCGCGCCGCCGCCGCGGCTGGCGATGAAGGAAAACATGGAAGAGCTGATCCACCATTTCAAGCTTTTCACGGAAGGTTTTCAGGTTCCGGAAGGCGAGGCTTACGCCTCGGTCGAAGCGCCGAAAGGCGAGTTCGGCGTTTACCTGATTTCGGACGGCGCGAACAAACCGTATCGGATGAAGATACGCGCGCCCGGCTTTCCGCATCTGGCGGCGCTCGATGAAATGTCGCGCGGCCACATGATTGCGGACGTCGTTGCGATCATCGCGACGCAGGATATCGTTTTCGGCGAAATCGACCGATGAATGCGGAATTCAGCGGCGTTCTATTATTGTGACATGAATGCGCCCCTCGTTCTCTCTCCCGAATCGCTGGCTGCGATCGACCGCGAGGTTGCGAAATTTCCGCCGGGCAAGCAACGCTCGGCGGTGATTGCAGCGTTGCGCATCGCGCAGCAGGAGAAACGTTGGGTGTCGAATTCGACCATGGATTTCATCGCGTACTACCTCGGCATACCGAGCATCGCGGTTTACGAAGTCGCGACATTCTACGAAATGTTCGATCTCGAGCCCCCAGGCAAATGCAAGATCACGCTATGCACGAATCTCCCGTGCGTGTTGTCCGGCGCGAATGAGGCCGCCGCGCACTTGAGGCGCAAGTTCAATATCGGTTTCGGCGAGACCAGCGCGGATGGCAAAGTCACCTTGAAGCAGGGAGAATGCTTTGGCGCATGCGGCGATGCGCCGGTCATGCTGATCGACAATCATCGTATGTGCAGCTTCATGACGCCGGAAAAAATCGATCGGTTTTTGGAGGAGATCGAATGAAGCGCAAAACAATTCGATGTATGTCGTTCCCGCGAAGCGTGTCCCGGCAGGCCGTAAGCCGGGAGCGGGAACCCAGTGATTCGCTGCAACAGACGCTGGATTCCCGCTGCCGCGGGAATGACAAGATGTTTTTGCGGGCCGTAACTTAATTCTATGTCCGAAGCGATTATTTTGGCCGGCCTCTACGGCGAGCGCGCCTGGCGCCTTGCCGATTACGAAAAGCGCGGCGGCTACGCGGCGCTGCGCAAGATACTTGCCGACAAGATGACGCCTGACGCGGTCATCAACGAAGTCAAAAAATCCGGATTGCGCGGGCGCGGCGGCGCCGGGTTTCCGACCGGTCTCAAGTGGAGCTTCATGCCGAAGGCCGCCGGCGAGAAATATCTGGTCTGCAATTCCGATGAAGGCGAGCCTGGCACATTCAAGGATCGCGACATCATGCGCTATAACCCGCACATCCTGATCGAAGGGATGGTGATCGCGGCTTATGCTATGGGCATAAAGGTCGGCTACAACTACGTGCACGGTGAAATCTGGGATGTGTATCAGCGTATGGAAGAAGCGGTTGCCGAAGCGCGCCAGGCGGGTTTTCTCGGCGACAGTATTCTTGGCTCGGATTTCGGTTTTCAGCTCTACAACACGCACGGTTACGGCGCCTATATCTGCGGTGAAGAAACCGCCTTGCTTGAATCGCTTGAGGGCAAGAAAGGATTGCCGCGCTTCAAGCCGCCGTTCCCGGCGACCTTCGGTCTGTACGGCAAACCGACGACGATCAATAATACCGAAACCTTCGCCTGCGTGCCGTGGATCATCCAGCACGGCGGCGACAAATTTCTGGCGATCGGCAAACCGAACAACGGCGGCACCAAAATCTTTTCGGTATCGGGCCACGTCACGCGGCCGGGGAATTACGAAATACCTCTCGGCACGCCGTTTGCCGTATTGCTCGACATGGCTGGCGGCATGCGCGACGGACGCCCGCTGAAAGCGTGCATTCCGGGCGGTTCGTCGATGCCTGTGCTGCCTGGCGACGTGATGCTGAAGACCGACATGGATTACGACTCGATCGCCAAAGCCGGCTCGATGCTGGGCTCGGGCGCCGTCATTATCATGGACGATACGGTATGCATGGTTCGAGCGCTCGAACGCCTGTCGTATTTTTATTACGAGGAATCGTGCGGCCAGTGCACGCCGTGCCGCGAAGGCACCGGCTGGCTGTATCGCGTCGTTCACCGCATCGAGCACGGCCAGGGCCGGCAAGCGGATCTCGATCTGCTGCTGTCGGTTGCCGACAATATTCAGGGACGCACGATTTGCGCGTTCGGCGACGCGGCGGCGCTGCCGGTGAAAAGCTTTATCCAGCATTTCCGCGCCGAGTTCCAGCATCACATCGACCATCGCGCATGCCTGGTTTCACAGGACGTGAAGGCCGCGGCATGAACGCGCCGGCACACAACCTGATCGCGCTCGAAATCGACGGCAATCCGGTCGAGGTCGCGCCGAACACGATGCTGATCGAGGCCGCCAGCCGGATCGGCATTTTCATTCCGCATTTCTGCTACCACCGCAAGCTGTCGATCGCGGCCAATTGCCGGATGTGTCTGGTGCAAGTCGAAAAAGCCCCGAAGCCGCTGCCGGCGTGCGCCACGCCGGCGACGCCGGGGATGAAGGTGCACACGCATTCCGACTACGCGGTCGACGCGCAGAAAGCGGTCATGGAATTTCTGCTGATCAACCATCCGCTCGATTGCCCGATCTGCGATCAGGGCGGCGAATGCCAGTTGCAGGATCTTGCGGTCGGCTACGGCGCCGGCAAATCGCGTTACGAAGAAGACAAGCGCGTCGTCCCGAACAAGAATCTTGGCCCCTTGATTTCGACCGACATGACGCGCTGCATACACTGCACGCGCTGCGTGCGTTTCGGTCAGGAGATCGCCGGCCGCATGGAGCTCGGCATGGCCGGGCGCGGTGAGCACGCCGAGATTCTGACCTTCGTCGAAAAGACGGTCGACGATGAGCTGTCGGGGAACATGATTGATTTGTGCCCGGTTGGCGCGCTGACGTCCAAGCCGTTCCGTTACACCGCGCGGCCATGGGAATTGTCGCGCCGCAAATCGGTTAGCCCGCATTGCGGCTTCGGCAGCAACCTGATCGTGCAGGTTCGGCAAGGCCGCGTGATGCGCGTGCTGCCGCGCGAAAACGACGAGATCAACGAGTGCTGGCTGTCGGACAAGGAGCGTTTTTCCTATGAAGGCCTGAATTCGCCGGAGCGCCTGACGCGGCCGGTGATCCGGGATGGCGAGCACTGGCGCGAGTGCGACTGGCAGCAGGCGCTGGAATTCAGCGCCGGTCAACTGAGAGCGATATGCGAGCAGCACGGGGCCGGGCAGATCGGTGCGCTGGCGAGTCCGCACCAAACGCTCGAAGAGTTGTACTTGCTGCAGAAACTGCTGCGCGGCATCGGCAGCGACAACATCGACCATCGCTTGCGACAAATCGATTTCAGCGCCGATGCCTTGCTGCAGGGCGCGCCGTGGCTGGGCCTGAAGATCGCTGATTTGGGCAGGCTGGATCGCGTGCTTGTCATCGGCAGCAATCTGACCAAGGATCATCCACTGATTGCGCATCGGCTGCGTCAGGCGGCCGGGAAAGGTGCTGCGATCAGCGTCG
>JACDAM010000225.1 GCA_013695435.1 Burkholderiales bacterium
GTGCCGACGCCGGGATCGAGCGCCATGTCGTTGCCCATCATGCTGACGCGCGTCAGCATGATGGGCAACGACATGGCGCTCGATCCCGGCGTCGGCACCTGCGGCAAGGAAGGGCAAAGCGTGCCGGTCGGCGTCGGCCAGCCGACGTTACGCATCGATGGGCTGACGGTCGGCGGGACCGCCTAACCCGGAGTTAGGCATAACGGTGCATGGCCAATCCGCAATTGACAAAAAGCAGCTGACGCAGTTGTTTGCGCCGCTGTTTGAGCGGGTCAAAGCAGAGCTTCATTCGTTGTCAGGCGGCGACGCTCGCTTAATGTGGGCGCTTCGGAGAAAGCTCGCCAAAGAGCTGGTCTATATCGAGCGCAGTACACCAGCGGCAAGAAACAAACTCAAAGCCCTTACGTGGGCCAAGCAAAACGGTAACTGTGCCTTATGTGGTCAGGCCATGCCGCAAAAAGTTCCGAGCTTGACCGCGCCGAGGCATACCTCGGTTACGTTGAAAGCAATGTCCGGCTGGTTCACCATTTGTGCCACAACAAAGACCAAGCGGGCAAAGGTTATGCCTAACAAGGCGCTCCAGCCGCCGCGTTCTTCGCTTCGCTACGGCAAGGCGGCGGCTGAGCTTTGAACGATAGATTGCAACGTCGAGTTCCCGGGTAATTAATTCCTTCCTCCCTTGCCTGCCCCAGCGGGTATCGAGCAAGGGACGGGGACCATGCCGCATAAGTTCTGCGTCCCCGGTTCATGCTTACCGATCCCCGATTCCCGAACCCGGTAAATAAATGACTCCCGAAATCTGGCTGCTGCTGATCATATCGCTGATCGCCATTGTTCTATTTTCCCTCGAGTGGATCGCCGCCGAAGTGGTTGCACTGGCGCTGATGTTGACGCTCATCATCAGCGGTATTCTGACTCCCGGGCAGGCGTTCGCAGGCTTCGGCAGCGATACCGTCATGATGATCCTGGGGCTCTTGATCATGACCGCGAGCCTGCTGCAAACCGGTGTCGTCGACATCGTCGGCCGCAAAATCATCCAGCGCACCGGTGATCGACCGAAACTGCTGTTGCCGGTGATCCTGATTGCGACGTCGTTTCTTTCGGCGTTTATCAGCAACACGGCCGCGACGGCATTTTTTTTGCCGGTCGTCATCGGTCTTGCGGCCAAACTCGGCCAAAGCGCCTCACGCTTTTTGATGCCGCTCGCTTTCGCGTCGATCCTGTCGAGCTCGGTTACGCTGATCAGCACGTCGACCAACCTCGTCATCAGTGAACTGCTGACCACTCACGGCCTGGCGCCGATGAGCATGTTCGAGCTTGCGCCGGCCGGCATTCCGATCACCATCGCCGGCCTGATTTACATGCTGACCATTGCACCGCGCCTGATGCCGCAACAGCGCAGCGAAAAAAATACCGAGGATATCGGCCATCGCACCTATCAGGCCGATCTCGTGGTGCTGGCGGGCTCAACGCTGGTCGGCAAGACGCTCGATCAATCCAAACTCGAAAAAGACCTCGATCTGAAGGTGCAGGACATCGTCCGTGGGGCCGATTCAGCAGACGCGCCTGCGACCGTCGCCCCGCAACAAGCAGAGTTGCGCGAGGGCGACTTGCTGCTGGTCGAAGGCTTGCGCGCCAATATTCTGAAGGTCAAGGATGTAGCCGGCATAGAGCTGAAGGCCGACGCTCATCTCGTCAAAGAACCCAAGAAAGAAATTTATCCGGCAAACAAAAAAAACGGCGGCGGCGATGAAGAGGACGAAAAGGTGAAAATCGTCGAAGCAGTGCTACTGCCGTCTTCGCCGCTGCTCGGGCGCACGCTCAGGCATATCGATTTCAATGAACGCTACGGGTTGCAGGTGCTCGGCATGAATCGGGCCGGTTCGACCATGCAGAGCAGCCTGGACAGAATCCACCTCAAGATGGGCGACGTGCTGCTGCTGCAAGGCAAGGCCGAAAATGTCAAACGTATGGAGCGCGGCAATCTCGTGAATATTTTCGGCGGCATCGACCAGGCGCGGCTGAACTACAAACGCGCGCCGCTGGCGATCCTGATTTTTGTCGGCGCGCTGGCTGCGGCGACCTTCAACCTGGTCGCGCTGCCGGTCGCGGTTCTGAGCGGCGCTCTTCTGGTCATGGTCACCGGCTGCATCGATCCGGACGAGGCATATCGCAGGGTCGAATGGAAGGCGATCATCCTGATCGGCAGTCTGCTGGCGCTCGGTGTCGCACTGGAAGAAACCGGCACCGGCGCCTTTCTGGCCGCGCAAATCATTGCGCTGCTCGGCGAAAGCGATCCGCTCGTGCTGTTTTCGTGCTTTTTCATTTTGACCGTCGCGCTCACGCAGCCGATGTCCAACGCGGCGGCGGCGGTGCTGATCGTGCCGATCGCGATTCAGACGGCGGTGCAGCTCGGCTACGATCCGCGGCCGTTCGTGATGATGATCGCGATCGCCGCGAGTTGTTCGTTTCTGACGCCGCTTGAACCTTCGTGCCTGATGGTCTATGGCCCCGGCAAATATCGCTTTATCGATTTCTTCAAGGTTGGACTGCCGTTGACTGTGATCATTTACGCAATCGCCATCGTACTGGTGCCGATGATCTGGCCATTGCACGGCAGCACATGAAGGCGGGTGCGTGAACGAGGGCAATTCGGCTACCACCGGATCAGCCACCACCGGTTCTTGCGCGGAGGATGCAGTGCTGGTCGATGCGTGCTATGGGCAATCGCTGGACCTGTTGCGCGATAATTCGACGCCGTCCGGCGTCATTGCATGCGCGCGCGGCGACAAAGCCGATGGCCGCAACTACGCGAGCATATTCGGGCGCGATGCGGCGATTTGCGCGCTGGGCATGGCGGCATCAGGCGAGGCCGATCTGATCGAGCACGCGGTGCAGAGTCTGCGCACGCTGGCCGCGTTTCAGGCGCCGAACGGACAGATTCCGAAATACGTGAAACCGGACGTAGTCGCGTCCAACCCTGCGAATTCCGCAGCTTCCTCCAGCCAGGGCGAGGCCGATTTCTGGTACACGGGCTGCATCGACGCGACGCTGTGGTGGCTGATCGCGCTCGACATCGTCGGCGACCTGGCTGAGGGCCTCCGTGCGCGCAAGGAATTCGCCGAGCCGATCTCGCGCGCGTTGGCGTGGCTGGCGTGCCAGGAACATCAGCGCCTCTACCTGCTGCAGCAGAACGAAGCCAGCGACTGGGCCGACATCATGCCGCGTTCGGGCTTCGTGCTCTACAGCAACGCGTTGTGGCTGACGGTCAAGCGGCGTTACGGCCTGGCCAATGCCGAACAGACGCGCTATTACTTCAACTACCTGTTCTATCCTTACGATCACGATACGACCGACAACCGCCGCGCGCGCGTGCTCGTGCACTACATCCGCAACAAGGTCGAGCATCGGAAAGTCTATTTGAGCTTCGTCAATTTTTCGGTGTGGGGCGAGGAAATCGACGTGTTCGGCAACATACTGGCGCTATTGAGCGGCGCCGCTGACAACGCACGCTCGCGCGAGATTGTGGGCGCCTTGCAGGCATTGAATGTCGCCGCCCCATACCCGGTAAAAGTCGTCGCCGATCCGATCGCGCCCGATGATCCGCTATGGCGGCCCTACATGCAGCGGCATCGGCAAAACTATCCGTGGCAATACCACAACGGCGGCGTATGGCCTTTTGTCGGCGGCTTTTGGGTTTGGCTGCTGGCGCGCCTCGGCCGCGCTGCCGATGCGAAGCAGGCGCTCGTTCAACTCGCCCGGGCGGCGCAACTGAATCAGTGGGAATTCAACGAATGGCTGCACGGCGAAAGCGGTGAACCGCTCGGCATGGCGGGGCAATCGTGGAATGCTGGAATGTTTGTGCTGGCTGTGCACGCGGTGCGCGAACCGCGCCGCTATTTGCTCTGACTCTGCGCGTTATCGCGTTCGGAATGACAGTGCTGTCTCGTCTGCGGCGATGAGGCGGAATCCCGTACCTGGCGTGTGAGCTGAGCTACCAGTGAGCTACAAACGGTCGTCAACCCCGGAAGCGCGCGCAGCTTGTCATCGGCAGTGATGAGCTGCGCGCCGAGCGCGAGTGCAGTGGCCGCGATCATGCGATCGGCCGGGTCGCGATGCAACGTCGCTTCGCTGAACTGCCCGCCAAGCTCGCGATTTCATCCGTCGCCGGTTCTATCGTTAATTCAGGCAAGGCGCGCACGGCGTTCAGGTATTGATCCAGACCGATGCCGAGACGCAAGCGGCCACGGCGAACGAGCGCCGTGATTTCAAAGACGCTGATTGCCGATGCACCGACGCCGCCGCCCCGCTGCGCCAGTGCGATCGCCTTGCGGGCGGTTTTGGAAAGTTCGGGCGCTTGCGCGAGCCACCAGACCAGCGCATGCGTGTCGAGCACGATCATCTGTTGACCTCCCAGTCGGCGGCGTCGACGGCTGGCTGCAAGGGTTCATCATAGCCCAGCACGCTGCCGCGCAGGAGCTTGCCCGCCAGCGCAGCGCCATCCTGGTCGGCTGAAGGCGGTGTTATTTCGGCAATCACTTTGCCGCGCAAGAAAACGCGTACCCGCTCTCCACGCTGCACGCGAGCCAGGTACGCCGGGAGGTTCTGCCGTAATTCGGTGACATTGACATCTTTCATGGATGACTCCATCTGTACGTTTGGAATGTACATGGCCGGAACTCTCGTCAAGCCTAAACGTCTTGTCGTCAGTCCGTTTTGTGAGAGCCCTCAGTCTTACCCGGAGCCTGCCTCGCACCCGATCCGCGCACCAGTGACGCGACGATCGCCTTCAGCGGCAGATGATCGGAAGCCATCCGCGAACAGAAGCTGCGATGCGCGCGCAAATCGAGCAGCGCGTGGCGTGGACGCACCCAGATGCGGTCGAGCGCGAGGAGCGGCATCCACACTGGCCACGTGCGCAGGATCGGCGGCTTGCCGAGCACGCCATGCAGCCAGCGCAGGGGCCGGCCCAGCGGCAGCCATTCGTTGATATCGCCGCACACGACGACCGGCTGGTCGGGTTCGGCGACGTGAAGCAGCTTGAGCAGTTGCCTGACCTGATAGCGGCGTTCGCCCGGATTTAGGCCGAGATGGGTGACGATGACGCGCACCGGCCGGCCGTGAATCGCGAGATCGACGTCGAGCGCGCCGCGCGGTTCGCGCTTCGAGAAACTGAAATCGTGGCGGCGCACGGCGAGCACCGGGCAGCGCGTCAATAGCGCATTGCCGTAGTGTCCAAGGTGACGCAGGATGGTCGAGCCGGCAATCGCCTGCATGCCGGTTTGCGAGGCCAGATAATCGAGCTGCATCGAATCGGCGTGCGGGCCCGGCCTGGAATTGACTTCCTGCAGCGCAACCGCGTCGCAGTCCAGTTCATTCAACACCCTGACGATGCGCTGCGGCTTGCAGCGCCGATCGAGGCCCACGCAGCCGTGAATGTTGTACGACGCGATCCCGAAGCGCTCGTCGCCATGCCCATTGTCTAACTCTCCATCGGCCAAACTATCGGCTCCCGGCAGCGGCGAGATCGGGCTGCGACTTCAAAAACCATCTTCGGACCAGCACGATGGCGACGATGAACACGATGGCGACAGCCGCCACCACGATCCAGTTGACCTTGCCTGAATCGCGCAGCCAGGTTTCGAACTGATCGGCGAATACCGTTGCCGCCAGCGTCCCCGGCAGCAGGCCGATGGCGCTGCCGGCGAGGTAATGCCAGAGCTTCACGCGCGCCGCGCCGATGACCATATTGACGACGATAAACGGCGCGACCGGAATCACGCGCAACGCAATCACGGCAAGCAAGCCTTTGTCGCGCAGCACTTTGCTGATCCGGTTCAGTTTCGTCCCGGCAATGCGCCGCACGGTATCGCGGCTCATCGCCTGGCCCATGCCGTAAGTCGCGAGTGCTGCGAGCTGGATACCGATAAACGCATAGGCGAAGCCGAGCCACGCGCCGAACGCGATGACGGCGGCGAGCGTCAAAAGCGGCCGCGGAAACATGATGAAGCTGGCTATCGTATAGGAGCCCATCACAAGCCATGCCGCCGCAGGATGGCCGCCGAATTCGCGCGCCCAATCGGTTGCAGCTTCGGCGCTGACGTATTCGGAAAGCGGCGTCCAGCGCCAGATTGCGAACAGGCCGCCGAAGATCAGCACGGCGATGGCAAGCTTCATCAGCAGCGGCGCCGATTTCCTGATATCGATCGCGGGCGCAAACTGCGTAATCAATTGCTCTACCAGCACCGGCCGCTCGGGATCGCAGATCTCGGCGACGGAGACGACGACATCCGGCCATTGGTCGAGATGATCGAATTCCTGCAAGGTGCGCGGTTTGCCGCGTAACGCGTCTATAGTCTTGATCAGCGAGCCTTCCCGGGCGAGTGCTTGCGCAACGGCATCGGCTGTCGTATCGAGATGCTCGGCAAGCAGGCGATTGCGAAAAGCGGCGATCGCCTTCGTCATCCGCGGCTGGCCGTGCGCCTCGATTGCGAGATCGCATTCAGTATCGAAACCCATCGAGCGATTGTTCAAATTGGCCGATCCGATGCGCACGATTTCATCGTCGATCGCAATCATTTTGGAGTGAACATTGATGCAGGTAGCGCCGAGATCGGGCGCGACCGGGTAATACGCGCGCAGCCGCTTGTTCTTGTCGGCGGCTCGCAGCCGCTTCAATAACCGCGTTCGCAGCGCGCCCATGGTCGGGCCTTCGAGCCAGCCATCGGAAGCCTGTCGAATCACCAGCACGATCTCGGGGCAGTCGTCATCCTGCAGCCGCGCCGCCAGCGCATCGCCGATGCGAAACGAGGTGAAGTACTGGTTCTCGATATAGATCATGCGCCGGGCAGCGGCGATCATATCGAGATACATGTCCTCGACCTCGCGCACTTCGCGGCGCCCTTCATAGCCCGGAATCGTGCGCGCGATGGCGACGCCGGTATTTTCCAGATCGACCTTGATTTCCTTTGGCCACGAAAAACTCACGACGCCGTGCGCTTTCAGTTCTTTTTTTGTCGCCCAGCGCCAGCGCTGCCGCGCGATCTCGGCGAGCGCGCGAGCGGCTTCGCCGTCGACGGCGATCATCAGATCGTGGAACGGCGGATACGGTTTGCCATCGCTGATCCGCCCCGGGTGATTGGCCAGATGTTCGGACGTGTCCCAGCGCCCGCATGTCAGATCGAGACCGCCGGAAAACGCAATCGCATCGTCGATCACGACAATTTTCTGATGGTGCGAGCCGCCGACCGGAAAGTGATTATCGAAGCGGAAATGAATGCGGCGCCGATGATGCCAGGGCAGGCCGAACAGCGGCGCGATCTCGCGGTCGGTGCCGTAAATCATTGGAAAATCCCACGCCAGAATGAAAATCCGCAAGCGGCGTTGGCGCTTGATCAGCTCGTTCAAAAAATCGCCGAGCCGCGCCGGCCACTCCCGCTTTTGGTCGCCGCACCAGAGCCTGGTCTGACTGTTGAAATCCCAGCCGACGATGAGAATCGATTTTGTTGCTTTGCTGGCGGCGGCTGCGAAGGCGTCGAAATAATCGGCGCCATCGACGAGAAAACTGACGTGGTCGGCGTGCGCCTTGCGCCAGCAGTTTTTGCCGGGTATCAGTATGCTGGTTGTCGCTTTGTCTTTGACCGGCACGAAGAGCATGGGGCGATAGGAAATATAAGCGGAAAAAAGCCGGGCGGAAAAAGGCAAACGGATTTACGGGGTTGCTGAGAAGACATCGAACCATGCGGGGAGCGCCTTCCCGCATGGTTTGCGCCAGTTATTGTACTGAGCGCGCAGCATGCCGCAAACCGCATAGCTGGTATCGGGGCTATGCGGTTTGCTGAAGAACAACGGGTAAGACGAGGTGTTTACGTGCGTTTTACGATAAGCCGGTACAGCAACAGCAGCAGCATCGCGCCGATCACAGCACCGATGAAGCCCGCCGGCTCCCCGGCTTCATACAGATCGAGCGCCTGGCCGACATACGTCGCGATCAGCGAACCGCCGATACCGAGCAGCGTCGTAATGATGAAGCCGCCCGGGTCTTTTCCCGGCATCAGAAACTTGGCAATAATGCCGACGATGAGACCGATGATGATCGTCCACAGTAATGACATGACTCCTCCTTTTTACACTTGTTGTTGAAAAGCGTGCATCCGGCTTATGGACATTCGATTTGCATACGAGTTGCGCTGATTCGGAGTAATCATCCGCATCTCTCCGCGCAAACCCGCTCTGCGGGGCAACGCCTGAGCGCCTGCGCAAACAGCGGCGCATACAGATGGCCGGGCCGGTCGAATGAGGAAAGCGACGGACGCTGCATAGGATAAAATAGCACGTATTTCCCCGCGCCTCCCCGCCTGACATGATCCTGATCCTGAACCCAAACGTCGATTTGAACAGCGCCGAATACCAGCAATTGCTGGCGCACCTGCACAGTCTCCCCAATATCCAGACGCGCGTGCACCACGAGCAGGGCACCGAGCGCGTTCTGACCGAGCTTTATCTGGTCGGCAACACGACGGCGCTGCCGATCGAGGAAGTGCGCTGCCTGCCGTGCGTCGAGCGCGTCGTGCGCGTATCGGAAGAATATCGCGTGCTGGGCCGGCACAAGGACGATCATCGTCCGACGCACTTCGATTACAACGGGGTGCGTTTCGGGCAGGATACGCTGCACGTATTCGCCGGCTTGTGCGCCGTCGATACGCGCGAGCACGTCGAACTGATGATGCGCGCATTACGCGATAACGGCCAGATATGCACGCGCATGGGAGCCTACAAGCCGCGCACCAGCCCGTATGCGTTTCAAGGCCATGGCAAAGCGTGCCTGCCTTATGTGTTCGAGTTGGCCGGGAAATACGCTATTAAAGTGATCGCGATGGAAATCACGCACGAATCGCAGATCGGCGAGATTCACGACGCGCTCGCCCAGACCGGCAATCCGACCGGCGTCATGCTGCAAATCGGCACGCGCAACACGCAGAATTTCGAGTTGCTGAAACTTGTCGGCCGCCAGCGCGAACTTCCTGTGCTGATCAAGCGCGGCTTCGGCATCACGCTCGATGAATCGCTGAACGCCGCCGAATATCTGGCCTCCGAGGGCAACCGCAAAATCATTTTCGGCTTGCGCGGCATGAAGACCAATATGGCGGCGCCGCATCGCAACTTTGTCGATTTCTCCCATGTGCCGGCAGTGAAAAGGCTGACGCGCATGCCGGTCTGCATCGACCCATCGCATTCGGTCGGCACGCGCGCCGTAGCGCCCGACGGCATGCTCGACGTCTTTCATGTGACCGCGCAAGGGGTGCTGGCCGGCGCCAATATGGTGCTCGTCGATTTCCATCCGGCTCCAGCAAAAGCACTGGTCGACGGCCCGCAGGCGCTGCTCATCGAAGAGCTGCCGCATTTTCTGGCCGACGTGCAGATTGCGCGCGATGCTTACCTGGCGCGAGTCGCCCTGGCCGAGCGTGCGCACAGAGGACCAGCGCAGGTCAGTGCGGTCAAATGATCGAGGCCGTAAACCAGGGGAACAAGTGGCGGGAAAAGCGACAGCGCTTGCGGACGCGCCCGTAGGTAAAATGCTGAAAACAGCGTGGGGCCTGATCAAGGAATCGATCTCGGCTTGGGTGGGCGACTACGCGCCCAGCATGGGTGCTGCGCTCGCCTACTACACCCTGTTCTCGATCGCGCCGCTTTTGATCATCGTCATCGCGGTCGCCGGATTTTTTCTCGGCACGGAAGCAGCGCAAGGCGAAATTCTCGGTCAGATTCGCGATTTGATCGGCGATGAAGGCGCGGTCGCCGTGCAGGGCTTGCTGAAGAGCGCGAGCCAGCCGAAACAGGGTTTGATCGCCGGCGCTCTGGGTGTGCTGACCTTGATCATCGCCGCGACCGGAGCATTCGCGGAGCTGCAGAGCGATCTCGACAGAATCTGGCGTTCGCCCGCGGAGAAAGCCGAAAGCGGCATCTGGCAGATGCTGCGAAAACGTTTGCTGTCGTTCGGCATGGTGCTCGCGATCGCTTTCCTGCTGCTGGTATCGCTGGTCGTCAGCGCGGGGCTCGCGGCATTCGGAGCCTGGTCCAAAGCCTTGTCTCCCAATCTGGAAGTGCTGCTCACGGCCGCCAATATCGGCGTCGGCTTCGCCATCTTCACCGGCTTGTTCGCGCTGATGTACAAAATGCTGCCGAAAACCGACATCCATTGGCGCGACGTGTGGGTTGGCGCCGCGGTGACCGCGCTGCTGTTCACGATAGGCAAATACCTGATCGGGCTTTATCTCGGCAAAGCCGGCGTCGGCTCCGCGTTCGGAGCGGCCGGATCGCTCGTCGTCCTCATCGTCTGGGTCTATTATTCAGCGCAAATTTTTTTGCTCGGCGCCGAATTCACCTGGGTCTATGCGCACCGGTGCGGCTCGAGGAGCGAACGATCACTCGAACTCGCGTCCGAATCGTGTAGCCTGCGCGCTCCAAAAAGCGCGCCCGCGGCGAACTAAGCCGGGCTATTTCGGCAATTCTTTTTGCGGAGGTTTCGCGAGATCGCCATTCTGGTCACGCGCCGAAGACTTCGCGCGAGGCGCGGGAAGCACTGTGACGGCATTCAGCGGCGCTACGTAAAAACGACTGCGCTGATCCAGGAAAGAAACGCCGCTGTCGCCGCGGCGCTTGTAGTAGTGGCTCAGGCTACGCAAAGCGTACTTCCGGTTCGGAAATTGTCCGATGGCGGCAACTGCTCGAGGTTGGCGGCGGCTTGATCGACATAAAACCCGATTAACCGGGCGGCGCCGCGACGATTCGCCGGGTCGGTGATGGAGTTGTTCATGGGAAGCGTTCCTTGCTGCAATGCAGTAAGGTCATCGTAGACTTGAAGTCGGGGCCGTGTCAACAAGTATTGTTGCTTTGCAACAATGCGCCGAACGCTCACCCGCGCGTGAAGATAAACGGGGAGGTTTGCCCTCCCCATTAACGCGTCGGCGAGGCGGGATAGGGATGAGCGCCTGCGAACGCACCCGCTGATTTCAACAGCCCGCGCTCCTCTGAACAATTCCACCCCGGCCCTCCCCAGCAAGTGGGAAAGGGAGCGCCCCCCAAGAGGCGAACGCTCCTTAGTGCGCGGTTTCCTTAGAGCTTGAGCCAGCCACCCTGCAATATAACCGCGCCCGTGGGAAGTCCGGTTGGCGAGCCGCCTTCGGGTTCAACGCTTACGGCAATGGCTTTGGCATCGTGCAGCGCCCGTTGCGCGGGTTCGGACAGTTTTATGAATTGACTGATCGCGCCGGATACCAAACCGAGCGAAACGGGCGGCGCATCCTTGGTGGCGGGGATCGCCCACAGCTCCAGGGCCGTTCCGGCGGCGGGAACCGGCGGCGTCAGCAACTTGACCTTGACGGTGGCGGGTTTGCCGGGCTGCGATGACAACAGCATGATCGGCACGGCTTTCTCATCGCTGAGCAGGGCGAAAGATACAGCGGGCGCTTGCGGCGGAGCGATGAAGCCGAAATAGGCAATCATCATCAACAGAGCCATGCTGCTGGCCAGCGCGAGAGCGCGCCAGAAACCGGTGCGCGTCGGGTGCGGCGCACGCAACCGGCGTTGATGCTCGACGCGCGTCTGGATCGCCCGCCACACACGCGGCGGCGGTTCGATCTGCGGCAGCGCTTCGTTCATCGGAAAAAGCCGGCTCTCCCACGCTCGCACCGCACGGCGCAATGCCGAATCGGCAATCAGCAGCCGCGCAAATCGGCGCCGCGCGCCGCCGTGCAGGATGCCCAGCACGTATTCGGCAGCGAGTATTTCGCGAAGGTCGGCGTTCTCGTATCTCATTTTTTACCGTGCAGCTTGCGCCGCGTTCTATGCTTTGCGGTCTTCTGTCGCCAGGCAGGTCTTCAGCTTTTCCAGACCGCGCCTGACCCAGGTTTTGACCGTGCCCAGAGGTTGCCGCAGATGCTTGGCAAGCTCGGAGTGCGTCAGCCCGTGAAAAAACGCCAGCATGATGGTCTGGCGCTGCTTGCCGTCGAGCTGCCTCAGACATTGCGCCAACGCGCGCGCCTCGTTGGATTGCATCAGCAGGTCCAGCGGGCCGCCGCCTTCGTCTTCGCGCATTTCGATCAAGGTTTCGAAGTCATCGGTGGTTTCGAAATGCGGCCGGCGCAACCAATCGAGCGCGCGGTTGCGCACGATGCTGGTCATCCACGTCATCGGCGCGCTTTTGTTGATGTTGTAATCGGCGGCGTGATTCCAGATATTCACGAAGCTTTCCTGCAGCACCTCCTCCGCCCAGTCTTCGCGCCTCAATATACGCAGCGAAACGCTAAACAGTTTTGCCGAAGTGTTGCGATAAAGCGCCGCGAAGGCGCGCTGGTCGCCGAGTGCGCAGCGCGCAAGAAGATCCTGCAGCGGCGGTACGATCGAATTCGCTTGTGGTGTCGGGCCGGTCATTGTTTGGCGGTTTGCAGGCACCGTTGCTGCCACAACACGTCGGCGCATCCGACAGCGCGATTCAGCACGCGGCAAAGGACGAATAACAGATCGGATAATCTATTCAGATAACGCTGGGCGAGCGCCGAACAAGCATCGGCTTCGACCGAACGCAGTGCGACCACGCTGCGTTCGGCGCGCCGGCATACGGTGCGCGCGAGATGACACAGACTTGCAGCGCGCGAGCCGCCGGGAAGAATGAATTCCGCAAGCGGCGGCAACCCGGCGTTGAAGCCGTCGAGAATCTCTTCAAGGCGCGTCACATCGGCGGGGGCGATTCCGGGGTAGCCCGGCGTCGACAGTTCGCCGCCCAAGTCGAACAACTGGTGTTGAATCGCGAGCAGGCAGGCGCGTATCGGATCGGGGACGGTTTCGGCGAGCAGCACACCGAGCGCGGAATTCAGTTCATCGACATCGCCAATCGCTTCAATTCGCGCGCTGGTCTTGGCGACGCGAGATCCATCGCCCAAACCGGTCGTACCGTCGTCGCCGGTGCGCGTGTAAATTTTGGACAGCCGGTGACCCATTGACAATGGAAGCTGCATGGGGGAGTTGGATTGCGATTATAGGCAGTTTGCCGAAGCGTGGAAACTGGCGCGCGCGGTTGAACCGATTCGTATTTGCATCGCAGTGGAGCCGTTCGCCATGAGCTTGTCGAATGGTGAGCGAACATGGTTCGACAGGCCTGCCCTGAGCAAAGCCGAAGGGCTCACCACGAACGGGTTAACTGGGACACTACCCGCGCGGTATGGCCTTGCTATTGGTTGAGCCTGTCGGCGAGTGCCGCGATCTCGCCGGCTTCGAATACCGGCAGCGAGCAGCGCTTGTTGGTGCAGACGAACGCCGCGGCGCGGCCGAGTTGCGGATATTGCACGTCGGCATTCGGCATCGCCCCCTCACGCTGATCCCACCATTCGATACGGCGATTGACGGCAGGATAGCGCAGGGCCGCGCGATAAAGCTGCGCTGCCTGGACGTCGCCCTTGCCGCCGACGATGGTGATGTGGACCGGCTCGTTCGCCAGCTCGTCGGCGGCGAGCAGGATGCCGGCATCGGTCAGGCGAAACAACGCGATATCCGGCGTGACCAGAAAACGCATCGCGCGTTCGGCCGATTCCCGGTACGTGCCCTTTCCCGTGTAACGCGCCAGTTGATTGAAAAATCGCGCGGCTGAAATATTCTCTTCGGTCGTCGGCCGCGGCTTCAGCGTGCCCGATCCCGCCGCCGTCGCATAGCCTGCCGCCGTGGCATGACTGTCAGCGAAGTTGTTTCGGATAAAGTCGGCGGCCTGCCCGGCGCGGGCCAACCAGGCGCGATCGGCAGTAGCAAGATAGAGCGACAGGAAGGCGCGGCCCATGGCAAGCGTGTCCTCGAGATAGGGGCCGGCTTTGTCTGCTTCGTCGTGGCGGAAGCCGCCGTCTTTCGTCGCGCGATGCTGGATGATCCAGTCGGCGGCCGTGATCGCGTCGTCCAAATATTTTTTCTCGCCGGACGCGGCATACAGGGTCGCAAGGCCGGCGATCATCCAGCCGTTTTCGCGCGCGTAGAGGTGCTTGTCGATCTTGGGAATGCCGAGCTTGCGGCGCGCCGCGTCATCGAGCGCGAAATAATCTTCGCTATGCCGGCCCTTGATCAGATCGGCATCCTGGCTCGTGTAGAACGCGCCTTGCGGACTCGTCAGAAACGCTTTCAGATAGCGGTGGATATCGCTGCCGGCCCGCAGGTATTCCGGATCGGCAAATTGCGCGTAGGCGAGTGCGTAGACGCGCATGTATTCGGCCTGCACCTGCATGATTTTCTCGAAGTGCGCGTGCTTCCAGTCGCCGTGCGTCGAATACTGATAGACGCCGCCCCACGCCGGATCGATCAGATTGAGCGCGCCGTCGAGCGTCTGCCGGGCGATTTTCTCTGCCGTCCTGTCGCCTTGTTTCGCCCGCAACAGCGCATACTCGACGGTATCGCGGTCCATGAATTTCTGCGCCTGCCTGAGGCCGCCGATCGAGAAATCGTGCGTCTCCGTGTAGCGCTTCAGCAATTCCTGGTGGACCGCGACCGGCAGCAGCGGGTCGCGCGCGAATTCGGTGACGACCTTGCTGTCGCGATACAGAATCGGGCTCGGATCGTCGATGATCGCAGCGAGCATCGACATCATGTTTTTCGGCTCGATGTAGCCGGCGCGCTTGACGATTTCCTCGCCCTCGGCATTGAACACGATGGTCGCGGGCCAGCCGTAATTTTCGTAGCGCCGCGACAAATCGGGGCGCGCGTCCTGATCCACGCGCACCGGGATGTAACGCGACTCGATCAGCTTTATGACGCCGGGATTGCGGTAGGTTTCGCGGTCCATGACATGGCACCAGTGGCACCAGACCGCTTCCAGATCGAGCAGGATGAATTTGTTTTCACGCTTCGCCTGAACAAAAAGCTGATCCGACCACGGCTGCCAGGCCAGCGCGCCGCCAACGCCAGACCGTTCCGAAGCGGCGAACGCCACCAGGGGATTCAGCACAAGCCATACCAGAAACGTCATGACGCCGAACCTGCGAACCATCGCTATCTCCATTGTGTGTGACCCTTCATACGACGCCGGGGGCCGCGCAGATGTTGCGGCCGATTTTCCGATCCCGGAAACATTGGTCGCCGCGGCGCGTTTTTCCTTGCATGCGGCGGATTGACCGCATAAAGGCGTTCCTATAAAGTCTCGGCGTCCCCGATCCGCACGAGAAACGATATGTCCGCGCATAAATTCTTGATGGTCAGCCTTGTTGCTGCATCGTTTGCGCTTCTGCCGTCCGCGCCTTATGCGCAAGGCATGGAAGGCCGCGCCGCCGAGGGCGCGAGGAAAAATTCCGCGTGCGCGGGATGCCATGGCATCGAAGGATGGCGCACGGCTTATCCGAAAGTTTATAGCGTGCCGAAGATCGGCGGCCAGCACGCGAGTTACATCGTGGCCGCGCTCAAGGCTTATAAATCCGGCGCGCGCAGTCACCCGAC